>JBFFGP010000116.1:0-3778 GCA_041557435.1 Candidatus Deferrimicrobiaceae bacterium
CAGCGCGTCCGCCCCGGCCTCCGCGCACGCGATGGCGATCCGGTGATTGAAGTGCACGTCGGCGATCACCGGAATCGGAGAGGACGATTTGATCCGGCGGAAGGCACGCACGGCGGCCTCGTCCGGGACCGCGACCCGGACGATCTCGCACCCCTCCCGCACAAGAGAGCGTATCTGCGACACCGTAGCCCGGACGTCTTTGGTGTCTGTGCTCGTCATGCTCTGCACGGAGACGGGGGCGCCGCCGCCCACGGGCACGCTCCCCACCCGGATCCGGCGGGTTTTCTTCCTGGCGGTCATCGTGCGGATTACTATAAGCGAGAAGAGGGTTTTCCGTCGACGCCTTTTCCCGGCCGGGCAGGGGATCGGGATCCGGGACGCCTACCTGTGCGCAGCCGTCAGGGTGAACTCCTGGCGCGCCTCACCCCCGGCGCCGTCCGTTACCCGGAGTATGACCGTCCCTTCTCCCTGGAATCCGGGACCGGGGCTCCACCGGACCGTACCGTGCTCGAGCACCATCCCCTCGGGCCCTTCCAGAAGCTTGATCTGCACCGGGTCGCCGTCGATATCCTCCGCCGATACTTTGTAAGAGAACGTCCCGCCGGGACCTGCCGAGGGGGGCGGCTGCGACAAGAGACGCGGGGGGCTGTTCCGAACCTCCACGATCGGCGTCGAGGACCAGGTGCCGGGGGAATCCCCGTCGTTCGGGTACACCTCGCAATGCACCTGGTCCCCCTTCTTTTCCGATGCAAGCTGGTACTCGTTCTTTTCCCCTTCCTGAACGACCCGTCCGTTGACCACCCACTTGTACGTAAGGCGGACAGGGTCCCCGTCGGGGTCGAAACTCTTGACGGACACCTTCAATATGACCCCCTTCTTCGGGGAGAGAGAGTCGAAGGAAACGCCGGACACCGCGGGCAGGGAATTGGCGACCAGCACGCGCGGGGAGGTCACTTTGATTCCCCTCCCTTCGGAGAACGTGCTGGCCTCCGCCCAGACCACGTCCCCCCGTTTCGCCCCGCCCGCGGGAAGGACCGGTTCGTTCGATCCTGCTCCTTCCCCGTTCACGAACCACTTCCAGGAGGAGGCGTGCCCCTCCGCGTGCGTCATGGCGTCCCGCAGAGTGGCTTTCACGGGATCTCTTCTCGTTGGTCTCGCGGGAAAGAGGGTGACCACGAAGGTCCCTTCCGCGTTTGATGCCGCTGCGGGCACAGGGGGAGGGGGGATCCCTTCCCGCAAGCCTTCCGCTTCCTCGACGGCGACCGTTCCCTTGTCCTCCACAGGCGCGGAAGAAGAACAGCCCGTGGCCGCTCCCATGAGCGCGGCGAGCACACCCGCCAGCACGCTTTCGAAAACCCCTCCCGTTCGCAAAGAGATCAGAAGACCTCCTTCCAGTACCGGATCGACTTGGTCGTCGCCGGCGACGGGATCTTCAGGGCCTTCACGTCGGACCCGGTCGTGCCTAGGTACATGGTAGCCACTCCGCTGGAATTCAATGAAACGACGGGGCTGGACGGGATGCCCACGTTGGAAAATGTAAGGACCCGCTTGTCTGCGCTGCTCGCACTGCTCGAGCTGAAAAGCGCGTAATTCCCCGCGTTATAACCGGGAGCGATGCCGAATCCGTACACCCGCGCCGTCCCCCCGATGGAGCAATCCCCCGTTTTCGGCTCGAACGTCGTGAAAAACAAATTGTTGTTGAAAACTGTTGGGGTAGAGAGCACCTTCTCGGCGACGACGGGCAGGCTCGCGAACCATCCCTGGGTTCCCGTGTCGAGGGTTGGCAAGGAGGTGGACGTGTCGGCGATATTGGCAAAGAAAGTGGTCCAGTCCGTAAGATCGTTCTCCGTATGGTTACTCGTTACTACATTCCTCTTGTCGATAACATGGTCGTCGAACACCCCGAAGACGGCCCCTGTGCCTCCGCCCATCGGGTCCTCCCGGTCGCCGGTGCCGAAATAGATCCACCAGTAGGGGTAGGCGGCAATGCCTTTTGCTACCGAGGCCTTCGCATAGATCTTCCTCGAATACGTGGACCCCCCGATGCTGAAGAACGGATTTCCCCCTAAGTCGAAGTTCGCCGTGTTGTCGATCGATCCCCGCCAGAGATTTCCGTCCAGGTCGCCCACGTAGAACCGATCGATGTACCCCAAATTGTTCGTCACCACGGTTGGTTGGGCCACGACTTCCCCCATGCTGGGGTTCGAGGATGTCAGAGTTTGCAGGATCTGGCCGCTGCCCGCATCCAGGACGAGGATCGCCTTCCCCTCGGTTCCGGCGGCCCAGCTGACGAGGGTGGTCCCTGCCGGGTAATCGTATTTTCCGCTACTGAAATCAAAGCTCACGTCCTGGAAAATGGTCCCCGTTTTTGAAGTGTAAGTACCGGTCGCGGTGTATGTACTCGTGACCGGCTTCCCTTTTTTAACCTCATTTACCGTGACGGTCATCGTGATCTGGCCGCTGCTCGAGGCATCACCGGTGCTCCCCACGGATACGGTATACGGATTGTGGATGGGGGTAAGATCCACCGGGGTTGTCAGGGTCGTGGTTCCCGCCGGTGATGCCTTTCCGGCGCCGACGATGGCAACCCATTGGTCATAATAAAAATCCGTAGGTTTGCCATTCACCGTTTTGGTGGTAATCTTCTTCATCTTCCCGATGGCCGGCTTGGAATAGGTCATGCCGAGGACCGCGGTATTGTCGCTGGTCAGCTCCCACTTGACCTTGGGATCGACGGGGTTGGTGATGTCCAGTGCGAAGTACCCGTTCCCCCCTTTGCCGACGCCCCCGACCAGGTAGGTGTGCCACTCGGAGGCAAGGTGCGCGTCGAGATGATCGCTGTTGCTGTCGATCCAGATGTCGGCCACCGCCGCAGGGCTGTCCACGTAATATTTATGAGTCGCCGGAGCGAGGAAGAAATCCTTCACATTCCCGAGAAGGAATCCCGGGATGTAGGACCAGACCTCGTCCCCGTAGCCCACCGTGTATCCAGGCGGGGATGCACTGGAGTTCCAGACACCGGCGTCGAAGGCGTGAAGCATGCCGTCGTTGGCTCCCGCCACGATGATCCGCCTCCGGTGGGCAATGCTGGTCGCAAAATCCAGGCGGGCCGCATGCCCGGAAAGGTCCATGTAATAGAGGGAGGGGTTCCCGACGAGCACGGGAGTGGAGTGGAAGATGTCCCCGAGCCCCAGTCCTCGGACCTTGCTGATCACGCCGGCCGCCACCGTGTCGTCCGCCACGCCGAGGTTGGAAGCCGTTACCCCGCTGGAGGCGTTGAGCAGGAAATTCTTTCTTACCCCTCCCACGGAAGTGTAGATCTTGCGGGCGGAGCTTGCCATGTACCCCAACCTCGTGGAGGCGTCCCAGTTCTGCACCAGAGTATCGGGGATGGACCCGTCGGTGGCCAGGTTATACGACCGGAGGTGACCCGGCCACAGGGAACTGGCGGCACCCGAACCGGCGGGGGAAAAGGATGCGATGAAGAGCAGGTTGGAATCCGACGTCCGCACGGCGGGGACGACGGGAGCGACGAATTCGAACGTGGAGGATTGCAGCTGGGCCACCATGTTCTGGAAGATCGCGGAATTCTCCACGTCATCCGCGGAATAAAAGAAAGCGATCCGCCCCTCCCCGCCCGTCTCGTCCGCGAGGGGGACCTCGAAGCTCGCCAGGCGGCCGCTGGACAGCGCCACAGTCTGCCAGCCTCCACCCCGCTGGGTCTCGAGGGCGAGGCCCACACCCTCGCTGGCGCTGGCCGACGCCAGGAGCAGTCCGG
>JBFFGP010000117.1:0-3737 GCA_041557435.1 Candidatus Deferrimicrobiaceae bacterium
GAGACTCGGGATGTCCTCCCTGCGTTCGCGCAAGGCGGGGACAAGGATCTGGATGACGTTGAGCCGGAAGAACAGATCATCCCGGAACCGGCCGTCCTTCATCGCATCCTCGAGGTTCTGCTTGGAGGCGCAGAGGATCCGAACGTCCACGGAGATGTCTTCGTTGCCTCCGATCCGTCGGAAGGACCGTTCCTGGATCGCGCGCAACAGCTTGCTCTGCATGCCGTGGGGAAGCTCTCCCACCTCGTCCAGAAACAGTGTCCCCCGGTGGGCCTGCTCGAAAAGACCCTTCTTCGACTGCACCGCTCCCGTGAAGGCACCGCGCATATGTCCGAACAGCTCGCTCTCCATCAGCGTTTCGGGTATGGCCGCGCAGTTGATGGGGACAAACGGGTATTCCTGCCGGTCGCTCCGCGAATGCAGGGCCTGGGCGACCAGCTCCTTTCCGGTCCCGCTTTCTCCCATGATCATCACGTTGGCGTTGGTGGGTGCGACCCGCTCGATCATCTCGAAGATCCGGAGCATCGGCTCGCAGCGCCCGACGATCCCCTCGTAGGACGCTGTTTCCAGGACCTCCTCCCGAAGTTCCCTGCTCCGGATATCGGCGGTCTCCTTGCGGGCGATTGCCTTCCGGACGAATTCGCGCATCTGGCCGAGGTCGAACGGCTTGGTGATGGTGTCCGCTCCGAGGTTGAACGCTTCCTTGTCAACGTAATCGTAGGCGCCGAGCTTCATCGCCTCGACCGCCGATTTGTGTTCGGCGTAGGCGGTCATCACTACCACCTCGGTGGAAGGGTTCTTCTGGATCGCCGCCCGAAGGACCTTGAGGCCGTCGTCCTCCCGGGACATCCGCAGGTCGGTCAGAACGAGATCGTAGACGTGCTGGCCGATGGTCTCTTCCGCCTCCTCCAGGGAGCCGGCCGTGTCGACCTCATACCCCTCCTTTTCGAGAAATATCTTGAGGAACTGCCGAAGGCTCTGCTCGTCGTCGACTACGAGGATGTATTCCTTCACGTCAAGTTCCTCCGCAGGACGCCGGGGCGTACTCCGCAGATCACCCCGTCTCGTTGAGCGGTTCTTCCGCCTTCTTCCCCTTGCATCCCTTCCGCAGGCAGACGATCTCCGTTTTCCCTCCCTTGCGGACCTTTTCCCCCATCGCGGGGTACCCGCACACCGGGCATGGACCTTCCATGGGCCGGCTCCAGGAGGCGAACCGACAGTCGGGGTAGCGGGAGCAGCTGTAGAACATCTTCCCCCCACGGGAGGCTCGCTCCACCATCTCCCCCTCGTCACACTCGGGACATTTCACGCCGATTCCGTACGGACGGCTGTTACGGCACTCGGGGTAGCCGGAACAGGCGATGTACCGGGCTCCCTTCCAGCGGCGAACGACCATGGGCTTTTCGCATTTGTCGCACGAGACGCCTGCCTCCTCGTCTGGGACCAGTTCCACCCCTCCGTCGGGGGTCTCCCGGAAGTTCGCCGTGTTGCGGCACCCGGGGTAATTCCGGCACGCGAGGAACTTCCCCGCTCTCCCGAACCGGATGACCATCTCCCCGTCGCAGGCCGAGCAGGGGATCCCCGTGGCGATGAGATCGTTTTTGAGTTCGGGCATCGTGCTCTTCGCGCGCTCGAGCTCCTCCGAAAACGGCCGGTAGAACCCGTTGAGCGCCTCGGCCATCGGGAGCTCCCCATCCTCGATCTGGTCGAGCCCCTCCTCCATCCTGGCGGTGAAGGCCACGTCCATCACATTCGGGAAGCTCTCTTCCAGGAGTTCCGTGATGATCCGCCCGAGTTCCGTGGGGAGGAACTTCCTGTCCTCCATCCGGACGTACCCCCGGTCACGGATCGTCTTCACGATGGAGGCGTACGTGGACGGCCGCCCGATCCCTTGCTCCTCCAGTTCCTTGATGAGGGAACTTTCGGTAAACCTTGGGGGCGGCTGGGTGAAGTGCTGCGCGTCCACGAGGTCCCGGAGCACAAGGCGCTCCCCTTCGGTAAGATCCGGCAGGACGTTTCCCTCGCCCTTCTCCTCGTCCTTTTCCCCCTCCTGGTCCCTGGCTGCCGGATCCCCCTGCGGGCCGTTTCCCTCCTGGTACAGGTCGAGATACCCGAGGAACCGGGGAATGGACCCCGTCGCACGGAACAGGTACTCCCCCGCCGGAGACTCTCCCTTGACCTCCGGAGGGCCGGCGGGCTCGCAAAGGATATCGATGGTGGTCTGCTCGAACTCGGCGGCCGACATCTGGGAGGCGACGAAACGGTTCCAGATCAGCTCGTACAACCGGTACTGGTCGCGGCTCAGGATCGGTTTGACCTTCGCCGGCGGGTACTCCATCGAGGTTGGGCGGATCGCCTCGTGGGCGTCCTGAGCGGTCTTCCGGTTCTGATACACGTTGGGGGTCGGCGGCAGATAGGGCTCGCCGTGGGCCGCCCGTATGTGGTCACGGGCGGCATCCACCGCCTCGGCCGCCACCCGCACGGAGTCTGTCCGCATGTACGTGATGAGGCCCACGAGTCCTTCCCCGGGGACATCGACTCCCTCGTAGAGGGATTGGGCGACCATCATCGTCCGGTAGGAGGGCATGCGGAGCTTCCTCGCCCCCTCCTGCTGGAGTTTGGAGGTTGTAAACGGCGGGGGGGGAGAGCGACGCCGCATCTTCTTTCGGATCTCCCGGACCAGGAACGGGCCGTTCTCCACCGCCTTGCGGAGAGCAAGAGTCTCCTCACCCGTCCGGGGCCTCACCTTCTCTCCCCCCGCTTCCACGAGCTTCGCGGTGACCTCAGGGGGGACGCTTCCCGCAAAGCGGGCGGTGAGGGACCAGTACTCCTCGGGGACGAAGGCGGCGATCCCTTTCTCCCTTTCCCAGATGATCTTCACCACGACGGACTGGACCCTTCCCGCGGAAAGCCCGCGCCTGACCTTCTTCCAAAGAAGGGGACTCAAGGAATATCCCACGATCCTGTCGAGGATGCGCCTTGCCTGCTGGGAGTCGAATTTATTCCTGTCGAGGGACCGGGGGTCCGCCATCCCCTGGGTGACGCCTTTTTTCGTAATCTCGTGAAGAAGAACCCGCCGGATCTCGACGGGAGGATTCGATGCCTCCTTCTTTTTCCCCTTCCGGCGTTTCGTGCCATCGGCCTGGATCGCCTCGGCGATGTGCCAGGCAATCGCCTCCCCCTCCCGGTCCGGGTCGGGGGCAAGGTAGACCGTCTTCGCCGAGCGGGAGGCATCCAGGATCTCGGAGAGCACCTTCTTACGGTCCTTGATGACGATGTAGGTGGGGACGAATCCCGAATCGACGTCCACGCCCAGCCGGCTTTTCGGAAGGTCCTTCACGTGCCCCATGGACGGCAGGACCTGGTATCCCTTTCCAAGAATCTTCTTTATCGTCTTGGCCTTGGCCGGGGATTCGACGATGATGAGCGATTTGGCCATTCTTCCCCCTGGGCCGGTGCCCTACGCGCGATTGTGTGCAGGCTTCCCGGAATTCGACATCCTTTTATAATAGTCCCCCCTCTGCTTTTCAAGCAATTTTCTGAACTCCATGTCGAGGAGGCGGGGCAGAAGCTCCGGGACGGGGACATTCAGGGAACCGGCAATATCGTTCACGTGCCTCTCCACGGACAGGAACCGGAGGATGCGGCTCTCGATATCCTCTCCCGTCTCCCCGTCGATCCCGTCCGGTGAGGAGATATCCCCGCCTCTCCCCCATCCGAGAGCCAAGAGAACATCC
>JBFFGP010000118.1:0-3710 GCA_041557435.1 Candidatus Deferrimicrobiaceae bacterium
CGGTACATCGTCTATCTCAAGAACACGTTCCCGGCACACCTGTCCCTGGAGGGCCTGCGGATCGTGATCGATTGCGCCCACGGTGCCGCCTACCGGATCGCGCCGCAGGTATTCCAGGAGCTTGGCGCCGACGTCATCCCGCTGGGCGTCTCCCCGAGCGGGCTGAACATCAACGAGAAATGCGGCTCTCTCTTCCCGGAGCTGGTATCGGCGAAAGTAAAGGAACTGCGGGCAGACCTCGGGATTTCGCTGGACGGGGACGCCGACCGGGTGATCGTGGTCGACCATAAGGGGGAGGTGGTGAACGGCGACCGGATCATGGCGATCTGCGCCGAGGAGATGGCCCGGAAGAAGAAGCTGAAGAAGAACACCGTCGTCGCCACGGTGATGAGCAATATCGGGCTGGAATTGTTTCTCCGGGAGAAAAAGGTCCGGATCGTCCGGACGCAGGTGGGAGACCGGTACGTCGTGGAGGCGATGCGCGCCGGGGGTTACAACTTCGGCGGGGAGCAGTCAGGGCACCTGGTCTTCCTCGACCACGCCACGACGGGGGACGGGGTCCTGGCGGCACTCCAGGTTCTGGCGGTGATGGTCGAGTCGGGAAAGGCGATCGCGGACCTGGGAGAGAAGATGGTTGCCATGCCGCAGATCCTGGTGAATCTCAAGCTCGAGCGACATGTTCCTCTGGAGACCCTCCCCCGGTTTCAGAAGGCGGTGTCCGAGTTCGAGAAGAAGCTGGGCAAGCGGGGAAGGATCCTGGTCCGGTACAGCGGAACCGAACCCGTCCTCCGGATCATGGTGGAGGGGGAGGACAGGAACGAGACCGAGAGTATCGTCAATGCACTCTCGGAAAAGGCGGTCGCCGAGATCCAGTGACTTCCCGGTACGGCCCGGTACGGGCGGAAAGAGTTGCTTCCAAAATCGGGGGCGTGGTGTAAACTTTTGCCTCCCAGGAAATGGAAAGCCAAGCAACGTCCCCGGATTCGAGAGTAACGTATTGTTCGTGGAGGAGGAATGCGCAAGAAGCTGGGGGTGAACATCGACCATGTAGCCACGGTCCGGCAGGCCAGGCTGGGGACCGCGCCGGATCCCGTGACGGCGGCGGGGATCGCGGAATTATCCGGTGCGGACGGAATCACGGTTCACCTCAGGGAGGACCGGAGGCACATCCAGGACCGCGACGTGGAGATCCTGAAACAGGTCGTTCAGACGAGGATCAATCTGGAGATGGCGGCCACGGACGAAATGGTGGGGATCGCAAAGGCCATCCGTCCCTTTTCCTCGACCATTGTGCCGGAAAAACGGGAGGAGGTTACGACCGAAGGTGGCCTCGACGTGCTTTCTCAGAGGGAATCACTCCATGAAACGGTCTCCCGTTTGCAGGAGGCGGGAATATTCGTCAGTCTTTTCATCGACCCGGACCTGGGGCAGGTGCGGGCGGCGAAGCAGGCCGGAGCCGACGCCGTCGAGATCCACACGGGGACATACTGCGTCGCCTTCCAGGCCGGGACGTTTGCGAGGGAGTTCGAGAAGATCCGTGTCGCCGCAACGCACGGACGCAACATCGGTCTCCGGGTGTTTGCCGGACACGGCCTCGACCTGCGAAACATCGTCCCGATCCTTTCCCTTCCGGAAATCGAGGAGTTCAACATCGGCCACAGCATCATCGCGAGGGCGATGTTCGTGGGCCTCGGGCAGGCGGTCCGGGAGATGGCCGACCTGATCCACGGCGCGTGAAGATTCCCTCCCGCACCTCATGGTACGGGATACCATGATCGTAGGCATCGGCGTCGACATCGTGGATGTGGAAAGGGTGGAAGGACTTCTGGCACGCTACCAGGACCGGTTCGTGCGCCGGGTGTTCACGGATGCCGAGGCGGGATATGCGCGGAGAAGCGTGCGGGAGGCAGAACGGCTTGCGGGCCGGTTTGCCGTGAAGGAGGCGGTTCTCAAAGCCCTGGGGACGGGCAAGTCGCAGGGGATCCTCTGGCGGGATGTGGAGACGATTCGTGGGGCGATGGGGAAACCAGAAGTAAAACTTTATGGTAAAGCACTTAACTATATGAAAAAACTGAATGGAAAACAAATTTTCGTTAGTATCACGCATGACGGAGGAAAAGCGGTGGCGTTCGTGATCATCGAAGCGGGGGGGACCAAGCAATGAAGGTCGCGACAGCGCGCCAGATGGCCGAACTTGACCGGGTTACGATGGATCAGTACGGGATCCCCTCCCTCGTTCTCATGGAGAATGCCGGGCGTTCCTGCACCGAGAGGATCCTGCGCATCCTGCAGGAGAAGGTCGGCGTCCCGGAAGAGGCGTCGGTTGCCATCGTGTGTGGCCGCGGAAACAACGGCGGCGACGGGATGGTGATCGCGAGGCATCTCCACAACCGGGGCGTCTATGTCGAGGTATTCCTCCTTTCCGAGGCGGACAATCTCTCCCCGGATGCCAGGACACAATTCGAGATCATCCGAAAGATGGACGTCGAGTGCCGGATCATTCGGGACCAGGAGGGAGTGGAAGACCTGAGGACCTACCTCGAGGAGGTCCACCTCTGCGTTGACGCCATCCTCGGAACGGGCCTTACCTCCTCCATTCAGGGGATCGTGCGGGATGTCGTGGAGACGATCAATCTCTCCCTGGTCACCGTCTTCGCGGTCGACGTTCCCAGCGGGATCGACGCAACCTCGGGGAGGATTCTCGGAGAGGCGATCCGCGCGGACTTCACCGGAACCTTCGGCCTGCTCAAGGTCGGGCAGGTTCTGCTCCCCGGATCCATCCACTGCGGGGAGATCGACATCTACGACATCGGGATCCCCTCCAAGGCCGTTTTCGATGCCGGCATCAAAACCGAGGTCCTCGAGGAACGTGTGGTCAAGAGCATGGTTTCCATCCGGCCTCCTGATTTCCACAAAGGGGACGCGGGCCGGGTGTATGTCATCGGCGGCTCCCCCGGGATGACCGGAGCTCCCTGCCTGGCGGGCCAGGCTGCGATGCGGATGGG
Source organism: Candidatus Deferrimicrobiaceae bacterium (assembly GCA_041557435.1). Taxonomy (GTDB): domain Bacteria; phylum Desulfobacterota; class Deferrimicrobia; order Deferrimicrobiales; family Deferrimicrobiaceae; genus JBFFGP01. The sequence continues at coordinate 3,006 of JBFFGP010000118.1, forward strand.
GGCGGGATTGATCACGGTGGCCGTTCCCCTATCCCTCCTTCCCGTCGCGGAGTCGAAACTGATGGAGGTGATGTCGACAGGGGTTCCGGACGACGGTTCCGGCTATTTCCGGAAGGAATGCGTTCCGGACCTCCTCGAGAAGATTTCCCGGGCGGACTTCGTCGTGTTGGGCCCCGGCCTGGGGATGTACCCGGGCGCGGCGGAGTTCCTGGCCGACATCGTTCCCCGGATCCGGGTACCCTTCCTGATCGATGCGGACGGGTTGAACGCGCTTGCAGGACAGGTCGAGATCCTGCGCCAGGCGGCGGCACCCTGCATCATCACGCCACACCCGGGGGAGATGTCCCGCCTTACCCGGGAGTCGATCGAGGCCATCGAGGCATCCCGGATCGGGTCGGCACAGCATTTCGCCGAGGAGGAAAACGTAACCGTGATCCTGAAGGGGGCAAGGACGGTCATCGCCACCTCCAAGGGCGATGTATTCATCAACACCACCGGGAACCCGTATATGGCTTCGGGCGGTATGGGCGACGCCCTGTCGGGGATGGTCGCGGCGCTGGCCTCCCAGGGGTTGTCGCCAACCGACGCCGCGTGCACGGGAGTTTACCTTCACGGCCTGTCCGCCGACATTCTGGTCCGGCGCCACCCTATGTCGACCGTCTCCGCGACCGACGTCATCGAGAACATTCGCGAGGCGCTCAGACA
>JBFFGP010000119.1:0-3672 GCA_041557435.1 Candidatus Deferrimicrobiaceae bacterium
GCAACCCCCCCGCATGGATCCCCGCCGGGATGAAATCGTGGCCGAGCGTGTACATCTTCACGAGCGGTGTCAGCCGGGCCGTGTCGCCGAAGTCATATGCGTACACTCCCTTGGTCAGGGTCGGGCAGGAGGCCGGTTCCACGGCGATCACGCGCGGGTTCTTGCTTCCCGCGATCTTGTCTCGGAGAAACGGGAAACTGATTCCGGCCATGTTGCTCCCTCCGCCGCAGCAACCGATCACCACGTCCGGGTAATCGTTGGCGATCTTCATCTGCTCCACGCACTCCAGGCCGACGACGGTCTGGTGAAGGCAGACGTGGTTCAGCACCGAGCCCAGCGAGTAGCTCGTGTCCTCCCGGGTGGCGGCATCCTCCACCGCCTCGCTGATCGCGATCCCGAGCGAACCCGGCGAGTCCGGGTCGGTGGACAGGATCTGCCTGCCGCACTGCGTGTCCTCGCTCGGAGAGGGAACGACCTTTGCGCCGAACATCTCCATCAGCATGCGCCGATACGGTTTCTGATGGTAACTGACCTTCACCATGTACACCTTGGACTCGAGGCCGAAGAAGCTGGCCCCGAGGGCAAGCGCCGATCCCCACTGCCCCGCTCCCGTCTCCGTGGCGATACGCTTCCTTCCCGCCATCTTGTTGTAATAGGCCTGCGGGATGGAGGTGTTCGGTTTGTGGCTCCCCGCGGGGCTTACTCCTTCATACTTGTAATAGATCCGCGACCGAGTCCCGATCGCCTCTTCGAGGCGCTTGGCGCGATACATGGGCGACGGTCTCCAGAGCGCGTAGATCTTGCGGACCTCATCCGGGATCGGGATGAAGCGCTGCGGGGAGACCTCCTGTTCGATGAGCGCCATCGGAAAGAGGGGCGCGAGGTCGTCCGGTGTGATCGGCTGCCCGGTTCCCGGATGGAGAACCGCTTCCGGGGGATTCGGCATGTCGGCCATGATGTTGTACCACGTCTTCGGAATTTCCGAGTCCTTCAGGATGATCTTCGTTTCCATTCTGTTTGCTCCTTTCCCCGCTCTGTATTGTACACGTCCTGTTTGAGCTTTCGGATCGCTTCCGCTGGGTCCGGGGAGCGAACGATCGCCTCTCCGACGAGAAAGGCGTTCGCCCCCATTGCGTGGTATCGCTCCACATCCCGCCCGGACGATATGCCGCTCTCCACTACTTTGATCGCGTCAGGCGGCGCTTGGGGAAGTAACCTTGCCGCCGTGTCCAAGTCGACCCGGAGCGATGCGAGGTCCCGGTTATTGATGCCTAAGATCGTCGCCCCGCAGCCGGCGGCTATCTCCATCTCCTCTTCGTCGTGAACTTCCACCAGCGCCTCCAGCCCGTATTCCGTGGCCAGTCGGACCATATCGGCCGTTTTTTCCCCAAGCACACCGACGATCAGAAGGACGAGGTCGGCGCCGTTCGCGCGCGATTCGGCCACCATGTATTCGTCCAGCACGAAATCCTTCCGGAGGACGGGAAGATCGGTACACGCGGCGGCGGCTTCGGAGAGGTCCTGCAACGTACCGCCGAAGAAACGGTTCTCGGTCAGCACCGAAACCGAGCAGGCTCCCCCCGCGGCATAGGCCCTGGCGGTGATCGCCGCATCGAGATCTTTCCGAATCCATCCCCGTGACGGGGAGGCTCTCTTGATCTCCGCGATGATGCCCGGTCCGGCCCCGAGAAAATTCCGAATGTCCCGGCGTCGGCCTTTCGCACGCGCCATTGCCGCGATCTCCGGGAACGGGGCGGCGGCCTTCCTCTCCTCCAGATCTTTCTGGACGGAGGAGACGATCTTTCGGAGGTGTTCCGTTTTCCTCGTCACGCATCTCCCCCGGGTCCCAGAATGGTAAGAAACGCGCGCAATCGATCCATCGCGGCGCCCGAGTCGATCGATCGCTCGGCCAGAGCGATTCCTTCCCGCACCTCTTCCGCCTTCCCGCCCGCGACGATGGCGAATGCCGCGTTGACGAGGACAGCTTCCCGTGCGGTCCCTGGCTCACCGGAAAGGACCTTCTGGAGGATCTGCGCGTTCCTCACCGCATCCCCGCCCTGGATCGCCTGGGGGGAGGAATATTCGAACCCCAACGACCTCGGGTCGAACAGATACCTTTTCACTCGGCCATCCTGAACCTCCCACACGATCGTGGAAGCGGAAAGGGTCACTTCGTCCATTCCGTCGGTCCCGTGGACCACGAAGGCCCTGCGGTGGCCGAGTTCCGCCAGCACCCGGGCATAGGAGTCCCCCAGTTCCTCGCTGTATACGCCGACGACCTGGCAGTTCGCTTTGGCGGGGTTGCTCAAGGGGCCGAGGATGTTGAATATCGTCCGGATGCCGATTTCGCGGCGGGGGCCGATCGCGTACTTCATGGCCGCATGAAACATGGGCGCGAACATGAATGTGATTCCCGCCTGGTCGAGCGCACACTGGACGTCCTCAGGCGACGCCCCGAGGTTCATACCGAGGCTTTCCAGGACGTCGGCGCTCCCGGACCTGCTGGTGACCGACCGGTTTCCGTGCTTGGCTACGCGTATTCCCGCGCCGGCCGCCACGAATGCCACCGTCGTCGATATGTTGAAGGTGCCGGACCGGTCCCCCCCCGTGCCGCACGTGTCGAGAAGGGACTCCCCCGGCGGGGCCTTGATTTTCGTCGCTTTTTGTCTCATCACATCGACGGCTGCCGCGATTTCCGCGGTCGTTTCCCCTTTCATCGCCAGGCAGGAAAGGAACGAGGAGATCTGCGCGGGCGTTGCCTCCCCCTCCATGATCATGTTCATGGCGTCCCGCATCCCGTCCGGGGTCAGGTCCTTCCCCGACGCCACCTGCGAGATCGCTTCCCGCATGTTGCCGAAGCAAAGGCGAACCGGTTGCCTCGGATCGATGAACGAGAGGAAATTCTCGAGAATTCTCATTCCGTACCGCGTCAGGATCGACTCGGGATGAAACTGGACTCCGTAGACCGGTCGGGAAATGTGTCGGATTCCCATCACCTCCCCGTCCTCCGATTCGGCGCACACTTCGAGGACCGGCGGCAGGGATTCCCTTTCCAGGGCAAGCGAATGGTACCGCGTCGCCGTCATCGGGTTTTCGATCATGGAGAAGATCCCTTTCCCGTCGTGCCGGATCTGCGAGGTCTTCCCGTGCATGAGAGTGCCTGCGTGAACAACCTTTCCGCCGAAGGCATTCCCGATGCACTGGTGCCCGAGACACACGCCCAGTATGGGGATCCGGTCGGAAAACGCGCGAACCGCCTCGGTGGATATCCCGGCGCTTTCCGGGCCGCCCGGGCCGGGGGAGATGACCAGACCTGCGGGAGAGAGCTTGTCAAGGTCTTCCACCGAGACGGCGTCATTCCGGTACACACGGACGTCCGCGCCCAGTTCGCAGAGATACTGGACGAGGTTGTAGGTGAACGAATCGTAGTTGTCGATGACGGCGATCACCGGATGCTTCCCGCCATGTCGTCCGCGCCCACAGCCCGAAAGAGGATCCGGGCCTTGCTGTGGATCTCCTCCCACTCCCTTTCCGGGTCCGAATCGGCGACGATTCCGGCTCCCGCCTGGATCATTGCCTCATCACCCCTCATCACGATCGTGCGGATGGTGATGCAGAAATCCATGCTCCCCTGGAGGTCGAAGTACCCCACCGATCCCGCGTAGATCCCGC
>JBFFGP010000120.1:0-3546 GCA_041557435.1 Candidatus Deferrimicrobiaceae bacterium
AACTGCTCGCAGGGAAGCGATCGTAGTGGGCGGGAATTTTTCCGGGCCCCGCTTCCCGCCCGATGCAACCTTCGCGGAGGAGAAGCCTTCGCGGGGGATCCTGACCGTTTCCGAACTGACCTCACGCATCAAGGGTTGCCTCGAAGGCTCGTTCCGGTTCGTGCGCGTGGAGGGCGAGGTGTCGAACCACAAGCTCTACCCTTCCGGTCATCGGTATTTCTCTCTCAAGGACGAGGGGGCCCAGATCCGCGTCGTCCTTTTCCGGGGCAGGGAGCGGTTCGTCTATGGGGAGATCCGGGACGGCCAGTTCGTTGTCGTCACGGGATCCGTGGGCGTCTATGAGAGGAAGGGGGAGTATCAGCTGTACGCCCAGTCCGTCGAGGTACGCGGCCTTGGGAGCCTGCTCCTCGAACTGGAGAAAAGGAAGGAGAGGCTCGCCGCCGAGGGGCTGTTCGATCCTGCGCGGAAGAGGCCTCTTCCGCGTTTCCCGGCGCGCATCGGTATCGTCACCTCGCGGCAGGGCGCGGTCCTGCGGGACATGATCCGCGTCGCCCGGCGGAGATGGCCTCCGATCGGGATCACGCTCGCCCCGGCGCTGGTGCAAGGGGAGGGCGCAGCCTCGGACATCGCGCAGTCTTTGGAAGTGCTTGCCTCGCGCGGCGGGGTAGACCTGATCATAGCGGGAAGGGGGGGCGGCTCGGTGGAGGATCTCTGGGCGTTCAACGAGGAGGCGGTGGTCAGAGCGATTGCGTCCTCGCCCGTTCCCACGATCAGCGCCGTAGGGCACGAAACCGACTTCACCCTCGCCGATCTGGCAGCGGACCACCGGGCGCCGACTCCCACGGCCGCCGCGCAGATGTCCGTCCCCGACAAGAGCGAGGTATGGGAGCGCGTGGCGACCCTGTCCCTTCGCTTCAGAAAAGCGGAGCAGTTCCGGCGGGAGACGGTGCGTCGCGAGTGGCGGATCGCCGCGGGAGCGATGTCCGACCCGCGCCCTCTCCTCCAAGCGAGGCGATATGCAGTCCTGGAACGGACCGACGCGCTCGTCGAAGCATGGCGGGACAGGACAAGGGAGGGGAGGGAGAAGGTGGCGTCCCTTGCCGGATCCGTGCGCGTCCACTCCCCCACGACGTGGGTCTCGCGAAAACGGGGAGATCTCGCGGTCCTCGGGGAGCGGGTGGCAAGCCAGACGGATGCGAAGCGGGCCGCGTTCCGGCGGACGCTCGAGGTCTTCCAGGGCAAACTCGCGACTCTCGATCCGAAGTCCGTCCTCACCCGGGGATATGCCATCGCGACGCACCGGGAGACGGGGCGCGCGCTGCGGTCCGCCGCCGAAGTCGCCCCGGGCGATGCGGTGGATGTCCGCGTGGCCGACGGATCGTTCGGTACGGTGGTGGAGGGCCGAAAGAGATGAGGGCGGCGATCCTCCCCCTCCTTCTTATTCTCCTCGTCTCCCTTCCCGCTTTCGGAGGGGCAGCCCTGCCCATAGCCGATGGGGAGGGAACGTTCTCGGTCCGGCTGTCCACATGGAGGCCGGCCCAGGGGGACCCGGTTTTCGTTGAGGCGTCGCCTGTGCCCCAGGTGGACAACGTCGTCATGACATGGAAAGGTAGGCAGTTCCCGATGAAAGAGGTAGAGCCGGGGCGATTCCTGGGGCTCATCGGAGTCGATCTCCTGGAACCGCCGGGCAAGGCCCTCCTTTCTCTCCGGGCGCAACGGGGCAACGAAGCGTTCCGGATCGTCGCGGAGGTCGTGGTCGGGAAAAGGACCTTTCCCGTCCAGAAACTTACCCTTCCGAAAGAGATGGCGCAATTCGACGGTCCGACCCTTACGCGGATCAACCGGGAGGCCCGGAAATTGGCGGAGCGGTTCTCCCGGATTTCCTCTCCCCCCGCATGGAGCATCCCGTTTCTTCCGCCGGTTGCGCAATTTCGGCCGAAGGAATTCGGCGCCCGCCGGATCATCAACGGCGAGCCACGCAGTCCCCACGCCGGAGTGGACGTGGATCTTCCGGCGGGGACGCCCGTCATGGCGATCGCAGACGGGAACGTGGCATTCGCGGGGGCGCAGTTTTTCGGCGGGAATTCGGTGGTGCTGGACCACGGGGGAGGCGTGTTCAGCGTCTATTACCACCTTCAGAACTACATCGTCTCTGAAGAACAGGGGGTCGCACGCGGGGAAAGGATCGGCGCGGTGGGGGCGAGCGGCCGGGCGACGGGCCCCCACCTCCACTTCAGCATCCGGGCCGCGGGAGGACGGATCGATCCCACGCTGCTGATCCCCCTTCCCTAGTGCACCGTCTCGCAAATACCTTGGCATTCGAGCGCCGCTGCATCCGCTCCAGCTTCGTTGCGCTTCTTGCGACCCGGGGGACACTCCTGGTTTATTCGCCGAGAAAAACAGGAGTGTCCCCCCCCATCCTCAGTCGCGCGCCTTGCTGGCGCGGCGCATCGACGCTCTCGGTGCTTCAAGCTATTTACGAGACGGTACACTAGCGTTGACCGCCTCCCGATGCAGGAAATATAATCAATCCATCTCTTGGGGGTAACCATGCCGTCGAAGGGGAAAGAACCCACCTTCGAAGAGGCTCTGAAGAGCCTCGAAGACGTCGTCGCGAAACTGGAGTCGGGGGAAACGAACCTCGAGGAGTCGATCCGGCTCTTCGAAGAGGGGATGAGGCTGTCCGGCCTCTGCCAGAAGCGGCTTGACGACGCCGACAGGAAGATCGAGTTGCTGATGAGGAAACAGGGCAGGGTCGTAACCGGGGCGGAAGACGAGACGGACATTCTCGAGGAGAAGGAGTGACTTCGAACAGTCTGCTATCGGGGATCCACTCCCCGGAGGACCTGAAGAAGGTTCCGAAGGAGAGGCTCCCGGAGGTCGCCGGCGAAATTCGGGAGCTGATCGTCCAAAGCGTCGCTCGCAGCGGAGGGCACCTCGCGTCGAGCCTGGGCGTTGTCGAGCTGACCCTCGCGCTCCACTACGTGTTCTCGTGCCCGCGCGACCGGGTGGTCTGGGACGTGGGTCACCAGGCGTACACCCACAAAATTCTCACGGGGAGGAGGGATGCCTTCCCCACCCTTCGCACCCACGGGGGGATCTCCGGGTTTCCGCGCATCTCGGAGAGCCCGTGCGACGTCTTCGGTACGGGGCACTCCGGCACCTCCATCTCCGCCGCGCTGGGTCTGGCGGTGGCAAGGGACCTGAATGAGGAGGACCACAAGGTCATCGCGGTGATCGGCGACGGGTCGCTCACGTCCGGCCTCGCCCTCGAGGGCCTGAACCAGGCCGGACACCAGAAACGGGACCTCATCGTCGTTTTGAACGACAACGAGTGGTCCATCTCCCAAAACGTCGGCGCTCTCTCGGGATACTTGAACCGGATGATGACGGGAAAGTTCTATACGTCCTTCCGGAAGCGCGTCGAAGCGCTGCTCAAGTCGATGCCCCACGGGAAGCTCCTTGCCCGGCTCGGAAAAAGGACCGAGGAGCTCGCCAAGGGGTTTATCGTCCCGGGACTGCTCTTCGAGGAACTCGGATTTACCT
>JBFFGP010000121.1:0-3517 GCA_041557435.1 Candidatus Deferrimicrobiaceae bacterium
CCGGGAGTCTTGGCCCCGAACTTCAGGAAGATCCCCTCCTGGGGCTGGATGTTGAGGACGAGGTAGTTCGACACCAGCTGCCCGCACACGGAGCTGTCGAACAGGAGAAACGGCGCCGGCCGGAACTTGATCGCGATTTCGGAAACCCTCCCGGGCAGCCGTTTCCCCGTGCGCAGATAGAACGGAACCCCTCCCCACCTCCAGTTATCGATGGTGAGGCGCATGGCGGCATACGTCTCGACAAGGGATTGCGGCGAGACATTTTTCTCCGCCCGGTAGCCGGGGACCGTCCTGCCCCGGACATCCCCGGCGGCATACTGGCCCCGCACGCACACCTCGCCGACATCCTCCTCCTTCACCGGTTCGATGGAACGCAACAGCTTGCCCTTTTCGTCGCGCACATCGTTGGCGGCAAGGGATATGGGGGGCTCCATCGCAACGTTGGAGAGGAGCTGGAGCAGATGGTTCTGGATCATGTCTCGGACGACCCCCGCCTCCTCGAAGTAGTCCCCCCGACCCTCCACTCCAATCTCCTCGGCTACCGTGATCTGCACGTGGTCGATGTAATTCCGGTTCCACAACGGCTCAAAGATGCCGTTGGCGAAGCGGAAGACGAGGATGTTCTGGACAGTCTCCTTGCCCAGGTAATGGTCGATCCGGTAGACCTGCTCCTCGTGGAATACCTCCATAATCTTGCGCGAAAGATCGCGGGCGCTGTCCAGGTCGTGCCCGAAGGGCTTCTCGATCACCACGCGCCGGTAGCCCGGGAGATCCTCCGCGGGAGAAGCCAATCCCGCCTCCCCGATCCTCCGGATCAGCGGGACATAGAATTTCGGCGCGACGGAGGCGTAAAAGACGAGATTTCCCGGAATCCCCCTTTCGCCCGCCACGTTGCGGATCCGCTCCCTCAGGGAATTCGCGCTCGCCGGGTCGTCGATGTCCCCGGGCTGGTAGAAGACCCTCCCCGCGAATGCGTCCCAGGAGGCCTGATCGAACGTCCCCACCGAGTCATCCCGGATCCTGTCCCGCAGGTGATCGCGGAATGCGTCGTCCGAGAACGGGGTACGCGATACTCCCAGGACGGCGAACTCCTCGGGCAGGAGTTTCTCCCGATAGAGCCCGAACAGGGCCGGGATGAGCTTACGCTTCGTCAGGTCTCCCGAGGCCCCGAAGATGACGAGAACGCATGGGGGTGGCACCACGGAGGCCTGCGTCTCCGGGGGAACGGGAGTCGCAACCTTGCTTTTCCCCACATCAGCCATCCCGTTTCCTCTTCTTCGGACGGCCTACGGCCTTCTTCACCGCATGTCCGCCAAATTCGTTGCGCAGCGCCGCCAGCATCCGCATCGCGAAGGAATTGTCCTGCCGGGAAAAGAACCGCATGTAGAGGGAAAGCGCGATGGAGGGAAGGGGGACCCCCGCCTCGATCGATTGATCTACTGTCCAGCGCCCCTCCCCCGAATCTTCCACATACGGCGAGAGGGCAGAGAGGGCAGGGTCCTTTTCCAAGGCCCGTTCAGCAAGTTCCAGAAGCCACGACCGGACGACGCTTCCCTGGTTCCACAGGGAGGCGATGGCGCGAAGGTCGAGCGAAAAGGGGGCTGCCGACAGGAGTTCGAACCCTTCGGCGTAGGACTGCATCATCCCGTACTCGATCCCGTTGTGGACCATCTTCACGAAATGTCCGGCTCCGTGGGGGCCCATGTAGGCGTACCCTTTCGGCGGGGCAAGCGTAGCAAGGATGGGGGATATGACGCGGAAGGCCTCCTCGTCTCCCCCCACCATGAGGCAGTACCCTTCGGTGAGTCCCCAGATCCCCCCGCTGGTCCCGGCGTCCAGGTACCGGACCCCGTTCCCGGCAAGAATCTTCGCCCTGCGCGGCGCTTCCTTGAAGAGCGAGTTCCCGCCGTCGATGACGATGTCTCCGCGCGTAAGCGTGCCCGCCAACAACTCCACGTTCTCGTCGACCGGCGCACCGGCAGGAACCATGAGCCATACCGCTCTCGGGGGAGAAAGTTTCTTGGCCGCATCGGCAACGGACGCGGCCGGGAGAGCCCCCTCCCGGGCGGCTTCCTTTACTGCGTCCGGGGAGCGGTCGACGGCGACCACCTCGTGCCCCCCTCGCAGCAGGCGGCGGGTCATGTTCATCCCCATCTTTCCCAGCCCCACCATCGCGATGCGCATGTATCCTCCTATAGGAACTCTCCCGAGATTTCGCATTGGTGATACGTTTCATCAATAGGCCAACGTATCCTTTCGCGCCTCCCGTTGCCAAGGAGCGCAGCGGGGTGTTCCTCGAAGCGGCCTGTGGAGCGAGATGCCATTCCGGCGAGCGGAACCGGCAGCGAGCAGGCGAAGGTCGCGAGCGTAGCTGAAAGGAAGCCTCCCGCGAGCACCTGGCATCGGAAGAGGAAACAACTCATGGCATCGGCCCGATACGAGAAGTTAATTGCTAGGTGGAGCACTTAGGCCACCTTGGCCTCGGAAAGCTTCCGTTCGATCGTCGCAAGGAGCTTCTTGTAGGAGTCCGTAAAGCTCTGGACGCCGTCCCGGACCAGCTTCTCGCACACCTCTTCGATCCCGATGTCGAGGAGACCCAGATCGTTTAAAACCTCCCCCGCCTCCTTCTCCCTCCCCGTCAGGGTGTCGGCGACCTTCCCGTGGTCGCGGAACGCGTCGATCGTCGGGAGGGGCATCGTGTTGACGGTGTCGGGGCCGATCAGCTCATCAACGTAGAGCACGTCGGAATATTTCGGGTTCTTCGTTCCCGTGCTCGCCCACAGGGGCCGCTGGACCCTGGCCCCCCTCGACGCAAGCACGGTCCATCGCGGCGTGGAGAATATCTCCCGGAACCTGGCGTACGCGAGGCGCGCGTTGGCTACCGCGACCTTGCCCTTAAGGGAGATCGCCGTTTCCGCCTTGGGGGACCCCGGCCACCGGGGGATCACCTCGTCCAGGAGCCGGTCAACGGCCGTATCCACCCGGGAGACGAAGAAGGAGGCCACCGAGGCGACGCGATGGGGACTTTTCCCCGAGGCGGAAAGCCGCTCCACCCCGCGAATGTAGGCTTCCGCCACCTCCTCGTACCGCTTCACGGAAAAGATGAGCGTCACGTTCACCGGAATCCCCCGGGCGATCGTTTCCTCGATCGCCGGCAACCCCTCCCGCGTCCCGGGGATCTTGATGAGGACGTTCGGCCGGGAGACCGCCCGGAACAGTTCCTCCGCCCTCGCATTGGTCCCTTCGGTGTCGAACGCAAGGTCCGGGTCGACCTCGAGGGACACGTAGCCGTCCGCCCCCGAGGAGGCGTCGTGGACGGGCCGCAGCACGTCGGCCGCGTTCCGGATGTCCTCCGTCACGATCTCCTTGTACGCCTCCATCACGCCGGCGCCCCGGTCCGCCAGGGTTTGGATCTGCCCGTCGTATTCCCGTCCCGCGGAAATCGCCTTTTCGAATATCGTCGGGTTGGATGTGACCCCCGTGATCCCGTCTTCGGAAACCAGGCGCAGTAGCCCCC
>JBFFGP010000122.1:0-3503 GCA_041557435.1 Candidatus Deferrimicrobiaceae bacterium
CGGATCCCGTCGCCGCCGAAATTCGGATCGCCCCCTGGGGGCAATACCCGGAATTCCCCTTCAAATCCGACTTATTGATTGCGAGCAGGGAAGGCTTCCCGGAATATCCGAGCTCGGAAAGGATATTTTCGACGGCCGATATGTTCTCATCCATCACCTCGGAGCTCCCGTCTGCTATGTGGACGAGCAGGTCGGCCTCCCCGATCCCCTCCAGCGTGGCAAGGAATGCCCTTCGGAGCTCGGCCGGGAGGTCGTGGATGAAACCCACGGTATCCACGAGGATCGCCGTACCGCCCCCGGGCAGCGAAAACCTTCTCGCAGTGGGGTCGAGCGTTGCGAAAAGCTTGTCCGCCACGAAGACATCCGCCCCGGTGAGCCGGTTGAACAGGGTGGATTTCCCGGCGTTTGTGTATCCCACCAGCGCCACGACGGGAAACCCCACCTCTCTCCGCCTGCGGTAGTGAAGTGCCCTCGTTCTCCTCACCGTGAGAAGATCCCGCTCGATCTGCCGGATGTGGGTCCGGATCCGCCGCCGGTCCTCCTCGAGCTTCTTTTCCCCCGGCCCTCTCGTTCCGATGCCGCCGCCGAGCCGGGACAGGTCCCTCCTGCCCCCGATCAGTCGCCCCAGCCGGAAGGAGAGCTGGGCAAGCTCGACCTGAAGCTTCCCCGCCCGGCTGCGCGCCCGGCGGGCGAAGATATCCAGAATAACCTCCCGGCGATCCAGAACCTTGACGCGCAGTTCCCTTTCGAGATTGGCCTGCTGGTTCGGCCTGAGGAGGTTCTGGAAGACGACAAGGTCCACGTTGTTTTCCCGGACTGTGTCCTTGAGGCTGGCGAGCGTCCCCGCGCCTATCAAGGTTGCCGGATGTTCCGAGGAAAGGGCTTGAAAACGGCTTCCCGCCACGAATCCGCCCGCGGCCGTAACGAGGGACGCTAGCTCCTCGAGCAGGTCGACAGGGGGAGGAGCTCCCGGGACGGGTCGTTTTTTCCGTTGGGCCCAAACGAGCCAGGCCCGCTCTGAGGATTCGTTTCCGGCCATCGTCAATGGAGTCGCAGCACGTCGTACCCGAACCGGACCCGCAATTCGCGGGCCAGCGTGAGCGACGGGGCGATGCCATAGGCTTCCGGCAGCGCGAGAACCGCCTCGTACTCCCCTTCGCGGACGAGGTGCAGGAACCCCCTTTTCTCCCCTGCGTTCCTCTCGAGCATCTTCCGCAGGTCGAGGATGTCGGCAGGCGTCATTTCGTCGGTGTGGATCTGAAAATGGACGGACCGGGCAAGCCGTTCCCGGACGTTTTCCATCCGGAAAATTTCCGTCGCGATGACCTTGGTGGTCTTGTCTTCGGCCTCCACTCTCCCGACGAGGAAAACCGGTCCCTCACAGGATAGGGCATCCTGGCTTAACTGGAAGACTTCCGGGAACACGATCACTTCGAGGACGCCTTCCAGGTCCTCCAGCTGGAGATATGCCATCTTCTTTCCCTGTTTCGTCGTCTTTTGTCTGAGGGAGCTTACGATCCCGCCGATTCTCACCTCCGCGCCCGACGTCATCGCGGGCACATGCGAAGAGACGGCGTTGGCGAAAAGCTCGACTTCTCCCGCATACTCGTCCAGCGGATGCCCGGTGATGTAGAATCCGAGCGCCTCCCGTTCGTATGCCAGTCTCTCCCGCCTGCTCCAGGTGGGAGAGAGCGGTTTTTTGTCAGGTTCGCGTGCGGAGGGGCGGGCGATGGTTTCCGCGAAGAGGGCGTACTGACCGGATCCCCGCCTCCGCGCCGACTCCTGGGCGGCCTCCATCAAGCCCGGAAGCCTTTCGAACACCCCCCCCCGGTCGGGTTCGAGGGAGTCCAGGGCTCCCGCCTTGACAAGACTCTCGACCGCCCTCTTGTTTACCTTGCGAAGGTCCACGCGGGAGAGAAAATCTTCCACCGTGGCGAACGGTTCCTCCCCCTTTGCCTCCCCGATAACGTCGATGGCGGCCTCCCCCACTCCCTTGATCGCCGAGAGCCCGAACCGGATCGCCTGCCCGGAAGGGTGGAAGGCGAAGCGGGACTCGTTTACGTCCGGAGGGAGGACCGGAATACCGCGCTCCCTGCAGTACGCCATGTACCGGATGATCTTCGCGGTGTCCCCCGACTCGGAGGTCATGAGGGCGCAAAAGAACTCCACGGGGTAGTGCGTCTTGAGGTAGGCGGTCTGATAGGCCAGAAGAGCGTACGCCGCGCTGTGGGACTTGTTGAAGCCGTATTCGCCGAACTGCGCCATGAGATCGAAAATGGCCGCGGCCTTCCTGCCGGATATCCCTTTACCTTTCGCCCCCTCGAGGAAACCGATCTTCTGCTTTTCCATGAGGGCCGTGTCCTTCTTTCCCATGGCCTTGCGGAGGACGTCCGCCTCCCCCATGGAGAACCCTCCGAGCGCGACCGCAATCTGCATGACCTGTTCCTGGTATACGATTACGCCGTAAGTATCCCGCAGGATCTCCTCGAGCTCCGGGAGCTGGTACTCGATCTCCTTCCGCCCGTGCCTCCGCGCGATGAAGTCATCCACCATCCCGCTCTGGAGGGGCCCCGGCCGGTAGAGGGCGACCGCATCGATGAGGTGCGTGAACCGGTCCGGTTTGAGGCGAAGGAGTAGATCCGTGAAGCCCTGGCTCTCGCACTGGAACACCCCGGCGGTATCTCCCCGGGAGAGCATCGCATAGGTCTCCGGATCGAAGAGCGAAAGAGTGTCCAGGTCCACCTCCTCCTCCCGCCGTTCGCGGATCAGTTTCCGGGTGTTGTGGATTGCCGTGAGCGTCCGCAGGCCCAGGAAATCGAACTTGACCAGCCCGACCTTCTCGATGTGCTGCATCGGGTACTGCGTCGTGATGTCGCCGTTCGAGTTTCTGTACAGAGGGACGTACTCGGTGATCGGCCGGTTCGCGATGACCACCCCGGCGGCGTGGGTAGAGGCGTGGCGGGACAATCCCTCGATACCCTTCGCGTATTCGAAAAGATCGGCGACCTTCTGGTTGTCCCGTATCATCTCCTGCAGTCTCGGCTCGACCGAAAGCGCCTTCTCGATCGTCATCCCGAGGTCCGGCGGGATGAGCTTTGCGATCTTGTCGACATCGGCGTACGGCATCTCGAGCACGCGGCCGACGTCGCGCACGGCGGCCCTGGCTTTCATCGTTCCGAAAGTGATGATTTGGGCGACGTTTTCCTTTCCGTAATTGTCCTCCACGTACCGGATCACCTCGTCCCGGCGGTCCTTGCAGAAGTCGCAGTCGATGTCCGGAAGGCTGATGCGTTCCGGGTTGAGGAACCTCTCGAAGAGCAACCCGTACGACAGGGGGTCGACCTCGGTAATGCGCAGACAGTACGCGACGAGGCTTCCCGCAGCGCTTCCCCGGCCCGGTCCCACCGGGATTCCCTGCTCTTTCGCAAACCGGATGAAATCCCAGACGATCAGGAAATAGCCGGCAAACCCGGTGTTCTCGATGACGGCCAGTTCGAACTCGA
>JBFFGP010000123.1:0-3490 GCA_041557435.1 Candidatus Deferrimicrobiaceae bacterium
GCCGTCTACCCCCTGGAGGACGAGCCGCCTCGTGGCGTTGTAGAAGACCTGGCCGGGCACCGTGTAAAGGTGAAACCGCACCTTGAATCCCTTGATCTGTCCTAGCTCCACCGGCAGGAAGTCGAAAAAGAGCGTGCGATCGGTCTCGGTGGGAAGGGAGATCAGTCTCCCCTTCTGATCCGGCCTCAGGAGGTGATGGACCATTTCGATATTCGTGGTCTTTCCGGAGAGACCTGGACCGTAATATACGATCTTTGCACTTAACTCTCTCGTAGCATAGTTGAAAAGCGCCATCCGGTCTCTCCTACTTTCGATTCAGGACCACGCGCCTCTTTGCTTCCCGGCGGATGATCATCGAAATATTCCGGTTACGGGACAGGATATTCAGGTCGCTTATGGGGAGGTGCCCGAGGAACCGCATCGCAACGGAGGGGGGGGTCCTCGGATTCGAAACCAGGAGCACCTTCACCCGGAGGTTTCTCGACCATTCCCGGCTCCCGGCGATGGCGCGGAGGACCTCGTCATTGGTTTGGGCGGATCCGGCGTATGCGATCACGTCGGACTCGGAGATCCGGGGGCTGTTCACCACCGCCCGGGCGACCATGCTGCTCATATCCCGGGAGAGGATCTGCCGCACTTCCTTGTTCCCTTTCCCGGCCAGTTCCACCTTCTGCGGGACCGTAAGTTTAGTGATATACGACTGCAGGGATCCCCGCACGGCGTCGCCTATCGGCTGGTCCTCCGTCAGGCTAACCCGTACTCTTCGCGCCTCGTCGCCCATCATTCTTCCGCCTCTTCCCCCATCTCCTTCTTGGCCTGGGAAATAATCTTCTCCGCGATTGCGGCCTGCACTTCCTCGTAAGCGGCCATCCTCATGGTGAACTGTCCCCTGCCCGAGGTGATCGAACGAAGATCGGACGAATACCGCAGAACCTCCGCGAGAGGGACGAGGGCCTTCACGATCTGGCTCCTCCCCCTGGCCTCGACGCCCAGCACGCGCCCCCGGCGACTGTTCAGGTCGCCTATAATGTCTCCCACGTTTTCCTCGGGAACGACGATCTCCATCTCGGTGATGGGCTCGAGCAGCACCGGTTTCGCCTCGAGAGCCGATTTCTTGAACCCGAGCGACCCTGCGATCTTGAACGCCATTTCGGAAGAGTCGACCGTGTGGAACGATCCGTCGTACACGGTCACCTTGGTGTCGACCACGGGGTAGCCCGCGAGCACGCCCCGGGCCATCCTCTCGATGACGCCTTTCTGGACCGCGGGGATGTACTGCCTCGGGATGACGCCCCCGACGATCGCGTTGACGAACTCGAAGCCGGCGCCGGGAGGGAGGGGTTCCACGCGAAGCCAGCAGTCGCCGTACTGGCCGCGCCCCCCGGTCTGCTTCTTGTACTTGCCCTGTGCCTCCGCCGTTCCCTTGAGGGTCTCCTTGTACGGGATCTTGGGGGTGCGCAGCTCCACCTCGACGCCGAACTGACGGCGGAGCTTCTCCACGGCCACCTCGAGGTGGATCTCCCCCATCCCGGAGAGGATGAACTCCCGGGTCTGTGGGTCCTTTCCGAACTGAAGGGTCGGGTCCTCCTCGTTCATCCGGGAGAGAGAGCTTCCCAACTTGTCCTCATCGGACCGCGTCTTCGGACGGATCGCGAACGAGATGACCGGCTCCACCGCCGGGGGCGGCGGGTAGAGGATGGGATTCTTCGGGTCGCACAGCGTATCGCCCGTGGACGTCTCCTTGAACTTGGCGACAGCCACGATCTCGCCCGCGGAGGCGGATCGGACCGGTTTCTGCTTCTTCCCCTCCAGCCGGAAGATCTGGCCGATCCGCTCGGTGGCATTTTTCCCGGCATTCAGGGGCGACACGTCGGGAGTCAGGGTTCCGGAGTAGATCTTGAATATGGAGAGCTTGCCCGCATACGGGTCGGCAAGCGTCTTGAACACCAGGGCGGAAAACGGTGCGTCGACAGAGATCGGCCTCACTTCCTCGGTATTTTTCTTCGGGTTCGTCCCCTTCGCCTCCTTGCGAAGGGACGGGTCGGGAAGGACGAAGTTGATCATGTCCAGAACCGGGTGGATGGCGATGTTGCGCAGCGCCGACCCGCACAGGACCGGCAGGATCTTCATCGCGCGAACCCCGGCGGTGAACCCTTTCCGGATCTCCTCCTCCGTGAGGGAGGTTTCCTCGAGATACTTCTCCAGCAGGGAGTCATCCGATTCCGCAGCCGCTTCCACCACCTTTTCCCGTCCCCTTGCAGCATCGTCCGCGAGGTCCTTTGGTACGTCGGTTACGTCGAACTTGCCGGTTTCCCCCTTGTAGACGTACGCCTTCATCGCGAGGAGGTCCACAACCCCGAGAAACCCGGCTTCCGAGCCGATGGGAAGCTGGACGGGCACCGCGTGGACCTTCAGGATGTCGGAGATCTCCTCGACCGCTTTTCGAAAGTCCGCCCGCTCGCGATCCATCTTCGAGACAAACGCGATGGCGGGAACCTCCATGTCGCGTGCCAGTTGCCACATCCTCTCTGTCTGCACCTCGACGCCGGAGACCGCATTGACTACGAGGACCGCACCTTCCAGCTGCCGGAGGCAGGCATGCGCGTCGGCCTCGAAGTTGATGTAACCGGGAGCGTCGGCCACGGTCACCTCGACTTTGTTCCAGTTGTAATGGTGAAAGGAAGTGCTGATCGAGATCTGTCGGCGGATCTCCTCCGGGTCGTAGTCGAAATGGGAGCTGCCGTCGTCCACCCTCCCCATCCGCTCGGTAGCCTTCGCGTTGAAAAGAAGGGCCTCCGCCAAGGTCGTTTTCCCCGCGCCCCCGTGGGCGATGATCCCCACGTTCCTCAGTTGTTGGATGCTCACGTCCGTTTCTCCCTCCTGCGAAGATCGTCTCCCGTCATGTGCCGGGCGTACGATTCCTCTCGTATATAATACGCAGCCCCTCAAGAGTCAAATTCTCATCAATTACCTGTATTTTAGAGGACTCGCCGGCGATGGCGGCGGCCAGCCCGCCGGTGGCCACGACCATCGGGTCGGTGCGTACTTCCCTCCGGATCCGGTCGATGATCCCCTCGACGAGAGAGAGATAGCCGAAGAACAGACCGGACTGCATGGCCGCCACCGTGTTTTTCCCGATCACGGTCGGCGGCTTGGCGATCTCGACCTTCGGCAATTTCGACGCCTGCCGGAAGAGCGCCTCGGCCGAGATGCTGGCCCCCGGAGCGATGACGCCGCCCATGTAGTCCCCCCCGGGCGAGATGTAGTCGAACGTGGTTGCGGTGCCGAAGTCCAGGACGATGCAAGCCCTCTTGTATTTCCCGAACGCCGCGACCGCGTTGACGATCCTGTCGGCGCCGACCTCCTTCGGGTTGTCCATCTTGATGGAGATTCCGGTCTTCACGCCGGGACCGACGACAAGCGGGGTGATGGCGAAGTATCGCAAGCACAGGTCCACGATCGTCGGCGTGAGAGGCGGGACGACGGAGGA
>JBFFGP010000124.1:0-3468 GCA_041557435.1 Candidatus Deferrimicrobiaceae bacterium
GCGGCGAGGCAGGACGCCCTGGGGGATTGCATCGGGACGGCCCTTCGGTTCGGCCACTACGTGGCGGCACCCGGGAAGAAGGTGATCATGATCGACAATATCGAACTGTTCCACCTGGACGACACCGACGTCAGGATCTTCGAGCCGATATACGATTTTCTCCCCCGGGAGGTCTTCCCCGACGACCAGAGGAAGCGTGAAGACCTCCAGGCGAAGATGCAGGCCGACTACGACAAGGCGTACCGGGACCAGATGCTGATCCTCGCGCGGGAATGGGGGGAGATGGAACGGTACCTCATCCAGATGCGCCGGCACATACGGACCTACACGGGCGAGGTCTTCGAAAAAGTTCTGAGAAACGTAAAGGCCCGAGTATTCGGGAAGCGATGAGGAAGGGGGGGCGATCCCCCGGGATGTTCCGAAGAGAGGGGATGTGCCTCCTCGTCGCGGCGTCCCTTCTGCTCGCCTCCTGTTCTTCCCTCTTCCAGACGAGCGTACCGCAGCGGGAGGGCTCTCTTTCCGTTACCGGCCTAACGGCCCCCGTCGAAATCGCGCGGGACACGTATGGCATTCCTCACATCACCGCCTCGAACGACGACGATCTCTACTTCGCGCAGGGATTCGTCCACGCCCAGGACCGCCTTTTCCAGATGGACATGGAGAGAAGGCTGGCGCGGGGAGAACTGTCGGAGATCTACGGCGACAAGGCACTTGCCGCCGACCGGCTTTTCCGACACCTGGGATTCGCGGCTCGGGCCCAGGGCCTGCTCAGTTCGTTGCCGGAAAAGACGAAGGGGATAGCGCGGGCGTACTGCTCGGGGGTGAATGAGGCGATGGCGTCGCTGCGCGCCTGGCCGGTGGAGTTCCGCCTTCTCAGGGCTGCGCCGCGAAAGTTCACCCCCGAGGATATCGTTGCCATCGGCCTGCTCAAATCGTTCGGCCTCGCCCAATGGGGAGAGGAGACGGTGCTCTACGGGGCAAGGAGAAGGCTTTCCCGGGAAAAGGCCGAGGAACTTATGCCTCGTGTCCCTGCCGACTCTCCCGTAGTAGCTCCGGGGTTTGCCGCCGCGGCGCCTCCCGGGCTGTCGCCGTCGGTCCTCCTGAATGGGCTCGCCTCTCTCCGCCGGTCGGTGGGAGATCTCCCCCGCGCTGGCGGATCGAACGGCTGGGCCGTCTCCGGGAAAAAAAGCGCGACGGGGCGGCCGCTCCTGGCGAACGACCCGCATATCCTTCTCCCCTGCCCCTCACTCTGGTACGAGAACCACCTGGTCGCTCCCGGAGTGGACGTGTATGGGGTCTCCTTCCCGGGTGCCCCGGCCGTGGTCATCGGACACAATCCCGACATCGCGTGGGGATTCACCAACGTGATGCTGGATGATGCGGACTTCTTCGTCGAGAGGGTGGAGGGGGAGCAGGTGATGTACCGCGGGAAATGGGTCCCGATGAAAAAGCGTGTCGAGAAGATCCGGGTCCGGGGGAAGGGGGAAGAGACGCTCTCGGTGTGGGAAACGCCTCACGGTCCCGTCCTCTCCCCGGTCCTGAACGGAATATCCTCCGCGCTGTCGCTGCGCTGGGTGGGGTTCGACGGGGGAGACGCGCTGGGCGCGCTCCACGTCCTGAACCGGGCCCGCAACCGGAGGGAGTTTCTTGCGGCCGTCTCGGGGTTTCCTCACCCGGCCCAGAATATCGTGTACGCGGACCGGGAGGGGAACATCGGGGTGGTGACCGCCGGGAGGATCCCGGTGCGCAAGGGAGGGGCCGGACTGTTCCCGGTCCCGGGAGACACGGGCGAGTGGGAATGGACCGGGACGGTCCCGTTCTCCGAAAACCCCAGGGTGTGGAACCCGTCGGAAGGCTTCGTCGTTGCCGCCAATTTTCCGCCTGCGGGGAACTCCTACGGCCACTATATTTCCAGGATCTACGAGCCGCCGGACCGGGGCAAACGGATCGTTCGGATGCTTGCGAAGGAGGAGATGTTCTCCGTGGAGAAGTTCGAGCGGATGCAGTGGGACGTCCTGAGGCCGGACGCGGCCCGGGCCGTCTCGCTCGCGATCCGGGTGGCCCGGGAACGGGAGAGGGAGTCGGAGGACTTCCGGACCGCAGCCGGGATACTTTCCGGGTGGGACCTTCGCGTATCCGAGGAGAGCGTCGGCGCGGCGCTCTACGAAGTCTTCTACGAAAAGATGATCGAGAACGCCTTCCGGGACGACTTGGGGGCCCGATTGTACGAGGAGGCGACGCGCACCTCGCGCCTCCTGTGGAACGCGATGGACCGGGCGATCGACCGGGGGGACTCCTATTTCTTCGAAAACACGGAGACCGTTGTGAAGGAGTCGCTCGACGACCTGGCGGCCCGCTCCCTGCTGGACGCGATGGCATTCCTTACGCACCGGCTCGGGAAGGTCCCCTCGACGTGGAAGTGGGGCAGGCTCCACCAGGTGACCTTTGCTCACCCCTTCGGGAAGAAGCGGTACCTCAGGCGGTGGTTCAACATCGGACCGCACCCGGTATCCGGCGACGGGCGGACCGTATTCAAGGAGGAGTTCCGGCACGGCACCGACTTCTCGGTCCTGGTGGGGCCTTCCATGCGTCAGGTCGTCCCGCTGGGGTTCCGGTCGAAGTCCCGGTCCGTCATCACGACGGGGCAGTCCGGGCACTTTTTCGAGCGGAACTACCGCGACCAGAGCCCCCTGTGGCTCTCCGGCGCGTCACACCCGGCCTGGACCGACCCCCGGGACATCCGGGAGAACACCGGGTCCGTCCTCCGCCTCACCCCCCAAGAACAGGGACGTTCCTAAGAACTTGGCGCCACGAACGGCGACGCCAAGAACGGGGACGTTCCTAAACTACGGAACGATTTCGATTGAATTGGAAAGGTAGCGGGAGGGATCGCCGACAGAGGACCATCGCTTCGGTCTTCGCCCGCCCCGGGATGGCCTTTACGGTTCGGTCCCCGGGTCCGGCGTGCCCGTCGATTTCCCGATGGTGCGGGTTGACCGGGAGAGGAAGCACCGCTCGACCAGGTAGAACCCCACCGGAATGGCGACCACGATGCTTGCCACCTTCATCCCCAGACGAACAGCCGAAGAGGTGACGCCCACGATGTCACAAAGGAAGTCTGAAATCATTGCTCCAAAGTAGAAGGCGCCTATAACCCCGCCTACCAGCGCAGCGGCAAGCAGGAACCGAGAACCGGTCCTTCTTTTCCTGTTGCGCCGGGGTGGTGTGGGGTCCGATTCTCTTCGTGAATGTGGGGCCACTTCTCGTTCCCTGAAGATCAAAATTGGAATGCAATCACTCGAGGGTCTCCGAGACGGAGATCGGCATCTATTCTCCTTATCCCCCGGCCGACGTTGGACAGATAGGTTGACGGATGACAAAGCCGACGGATGGGGAAAGTATACTACCGGTATTCCCTCCGGACACAAAGGGCTATGCCAGGGTGGGCACAGGTCCGCATCTTTCCCC
>JBFFGP010000125.1:0-3405 GCA_041557435.1 Candidatus Deferrimicrobiaceae bacterium
ACGGACGGATCCGCCCGGTCAACATAGAGACTTCCCCCTACCCGGGATTCCCGACCGATGTACAGGCGCAGTTCAT
The DNA here is from genome assembly GCA_041557435.1 of Candidatus Deferrimicrobiaceae bacterium. Classification (GTDB taxonomy): domain Bacteria; phylum Desulfobacterota; class Deferrimicrobia; order Deferrimicrobiales; family Deferrimicrobiaceae; genus JBFFGP01. The sequence goes on from JBFFGP010000125.1 coordinate 77, forward strand.
GGCGTTCATGTGTCTGTGCGAGGGTTTTAGCATCATCCGGGAGACGATCTTCGAAAATCGGTTCATGCACGTTGCGGAGCTCCGCCGGATGGGGGCCCAGATCGACGTTTCCGGGAACGCCGCGGCCATCAAAGGAGTCCCCCGACTATCCGGCGCCCCGTGCATGGCCACCGACCTGCGTGCGTCGGCCTCCCTGGTGCTGGCGGGCCTTGCCGGGTTCGGGACCACGGAGATTCTCCGCATCTATCACTTGGACCGGGGGTACGAGGCACTGGAAAGAAAACTTTCCTCCCTGGGCGCAGATATTGCCCGGGTGCAGGAGTAGGGGGGGCGGTGCGCTGGGTAAAATCGGGAACCGGGGCGTTCCGAAAGGCCTTGGCTGCCGGGGAGCAACGCGGCGCGACGGATTCGGCGAAGGTATACTCCGTGGTGGCCGAAGTGCTGGGACGGGTAAGGGAAGAGGGCGACGTTGCCTTGGCCGAGTTTACCCGGCGGTTCGACCGGTTCGACCTTGGGAGGCGGGGTGCTGCGGTTTCCCGGCGGGAGATGGATGCGGCGTGGAAGCGCACCCCGAAGGCGATCCGCGAATCCCTGTCTCTTGCGGCATCGCGCATCAAGTCGTTCCACCTCCATCAGGCCGAAGCAGGCTTCATCGCGGAAATCCCGGGCGCCCTGCTCGGGCAAAGGGTTCTGCCGGTCGACCGAGCCGGTGTCTACGTGCCCGGCGGGAAGGCGGCATATCCTTCTACCCTGCTCATGAACGCAATCCCGGCCAGGGTGGCCGGCGTTCGGGAAATATACGCCGCCTGCTCGGCGCCGGGGGGGGAGCTGCCGGATGTGGTCCTGGCAGCCGCGAGGATCGCGGGGGTCACGGGCGTATTCCGCATCGGCGGCGCGCAGGCGATCGCGGCATTCGCCTACGGGACCGGATCGATTCCCCGGGTGGACGTGGTCGCCGGCCCGGGAAATGCGTATGTTACCGAAGCGAAGCGGCAGGTGTACGGCACGGTGGGGATCGACATGCTGGCCGGCCCGAGCGAGCTTGTGGTTCTGGCTGACGACACGGCAAAAGCCCGTTTCGTCGCTGCGGATCTTCTTTCCCAGGCCGAGCATGACGAGGACGCCTTCGTCGCCCTGGTGACCGACTCCCCGCGTCTCGCGGGAAAAGTGGACGCCGAGATCGCGAAGCAGGGCAAAAGACTGCCCCGGAAGGCGATCCTGGCCGGGTCGCTCTCCCGGGCCATTGGGTTCCTCGTCAAGGGGGAGAATGAGGGGATCGACGTGGTCAACCGCCTGGCGCCGGAGCACCTGGGCCTCATGCTCGAGGACCCGTGGAGGGCCTTGGAGCGGATCCGGAATGCAGGGACGGTGTTTGTGGGGCACAACAGTCCGGTCGCGGTGGGGGATTACGTTGCCGGGATCAACCATACGCTGCCGACGGGAGGAGCCGCCCGGTTCTCCTCTCCCCTGGGCCTCGCTACATTCCTCAAGCGGACCAACGTGGTATCATATCAATTCCGGGCACTTGCGGGCGATGCGCCGCACGTGGTGCGGCTGGCCGAGAAGGAAGGGCTGTTCGCCCATGCCCAGGCCGTCCGGATACGGACCGAAAGGGGGGCTCCATAGGGATATGCCGAGGGAAGCGAAGATCGTCCGCACGACGAAGGAGACCGACGTGAGGTTGTCGCTCCGTCTGGAAGGAGAGGGGGGAGGGCAGATCGTAACCTCCGTGCCGTTTTTCGATCACATGCTCACCCTGTTCAGCCGGCACGGGTTCTTCGACCTTACGGTCACGGCGAAGGGAGATACCGAAGTCGATTACCACCACGTCGTGGAGGATGTCGGGATCTGTCTCGGGGAGGCGTTTCGGAAGAGCCTCGGGAACATGGGGGGTATCGCCCGGTATGCCCATGCCAGCATCCCGATGATCGAGGCGCTGGCGCACGTCACGGTGGACGTCTCCGCCCGTCCTCACCTCGTGTTCCACTGCCCGTTGAAGCACGAGAAGGTCGGGTCGTTCGACCTGGAACTCGTCGAGGAGTTCCTGCGCGCGTTCTCCCAGTCCTCCGGGGTATGCATCCACGTAAATGTCCCGTACGGGTCCAACGCCCACCATACGGTGGAGGCGATCTTCAAGGGGCTCGGGAGAGCGATGTCGGATGCGGTTCGCATCGACCCGCGCGTGACGGGGGTTCACTCGTCGAAGGGCGTACTGGGATGACGGACGGGAGCGCCATCGGGGTCGTTGACTACGGAATGGGGAATCTGCGCAGCGTAAGCAAGGCGCTCGCATCGCTCGGATTCCCGACGGTCGTAAGCGGGAGCCCCGCGCACCTGTCCCGTTGCGCCGGGATCGTACTCCCGGGAGTGGGGGCTTTCCGCGACTGCATGAAGAACCTGGCAAGGCAAGGGCTTCTCCCGTTCCTTTCCGATGTTCTTCGCGGGGGCCGGCCGTTTTTGGGAATCTGTCTCGGACTGCAGGTGCTCTTCTCCGAGAGCGAGGAGTTCGGCTGTCATGCAGGGATCGGGTTCTTCCCCGGAAAGGTGGTGCGGTTTCCCTCGGGCATTATGGGACCGGCCCCGAACGGGGGGACAGCGCCGCTGAAAGTTCCGCACATGGGGTGGAACCGGGTCGACTTCACAATGGATCACCCGGTCCTCCGGGGGGTCCCTTCCGGCTCGTACTTCTACTTTGTCCACTCCTACTACGTGGAGCCGGAGGATCCGTCCGTTGTCGCCTGCAGGACGTCGTACGGTGTCGCGTTCGCCTCCGCCGTGGGGAAGGGGAACCTGATGGCGGTCCAGTTCCACCCCGAGAAGAGCCAGGGGGCCGGTCTCGCCGTCCTGTCCAACTTCGGCCGTCTCTGCCGCGAGGCAGAAAGACAGTCCCGGGGCCTGGACGGTTGACCCTGGAGAGTGCGATGCCGTTTCAGGTGATTCCCGCGATCGACATCCAGGGGGGGAAGGCGGTCCGCCTACGCCAGGGCCGGCAGGAGGAATCCACGCTTTTCGCCGATTCTCCGCTGGAGGTGGCGCGGGGATTTGCGGCGGTGGGGGCGACGAGAATCCACGTGGTGGATCTGGACGGTGCATTTGCCGGCAAACCGGCGAACGAGGAAATCATCCGGCGTATCGTGAACGCGGTGGACGTACCGGTCCAGGTGGGAGGGGGAGTGCGCAACTTCGAAACCGCCGCCCGTTATCTCGGGGCGGGCGTCTCCCGGATCATCCTCGGGACCTCGATCGTTCGGAACCCCGAGGAAGTATTGCGAATCACGAAGGCGTATCCCGGGAAGGTGGCCGCCGGAATCGACGCCAAGGAAGGTTTC
>JBFFGP010000126.1:0-3370 GCA_041557435.1 Candidatus Deferrimicrobiaceae bacterium
ACTCGCAAAGGTAGATCGACTGCCACGTGCCGAGAACCAGTTGCCCGGACTCGATGAACACCGTGATGGTGGAGCCGATCAGGCTCGCCTTCGCATGCGCGTGCGCGTTTCCCTCGGTGTGGAGGTAGGTGCCTTTCGATGGGATTACCGATTCGAGGATGTTCAGGAGATCCAGCTTTACGTTGGGGTCGGTGTTCTCGTTGATCGTCACGGCGGCGGTCGTGTGCGGGACAAATACCTGACAGCTGCCTCGGGTTACGCCGCTTTCCCGCACCACGAGCCGCGCGGTATGGGTGATGTCGATGAACTGTTGGGGGACTTCCGTGCGGACCGTGATGGTCTTAAGACCCATGAGAACCCCTCGGGATGCGGCTTTCCTTTTGTAACACAGGAAGTTTGGGTGGGTCAAGGAAATGGGTTACCGCTATAATGGGGTGGTTGTGGCGTTGCGATCGAAGTTGATACTGGCGTCCTCCTCTCCCAGGCGCAATGCGCTCATGCGCGTCGTAGGGGTTCCGTTCCGCGTGATCCCCTCGCGGGTCGAAGAGGCTCCCGCTCGAGGCGAACTCCCCCGACGCTTCGTCCGTCGGGCGGCGCGCGAGAAGGGGGAGGAGGTGGCGGCAAGGCACCCGGAATCGTACGTCCTCGCCGCGGACACGGTCGTCGTGGTTTCCGGAAGGATTCTGGGGAAACCGAAGGACATGGAGGACGGCGCCAGGATGCTCAGGCTGCTGGCGGGGAGAGAGCACCGGGTGCTGACTGCGGTATGCCTCCTTCGCGCGTCGGAAGGATACCGGGACGAGGCGGTGGAGATGACGCGGGTCCGGTTCCGGGATCTGACCCGGAAGGAGATCGCGGGGTATCTCCGGACGGGGGAGACCGGTGATAAGGCCGGGGCGTACGCCGCGCAAGGGACGGGGAACCTGCTGATCGACCGGATCATCGGGTCGTACACCAACGTCGTCGGGCTTCCCATGACGCGGGTGGTCGAGATGCTTCTGCGGGCGAAACTCATCGCCGTGTCCCGGAAAGGTCCTGGCTGGTACGGATTCGCGGGGACGACGTGACGGCCTTGGAGCCCGTCCGAGAGCGCGTGGAACAGGTCATGGACAGGATCGCGCGCGCCGCGGCAAGGTCCGGACGGAAGGCCTCGGACATCCGGTTGGTGGCGGTCGGAAAGACGCACCCCGTGGAGAGCATCGGAGATGCCTTCGAAGCAGGGCTCACCGTTTTCGGGGAGAACTACGTCCAGGAGGCGGAAGGGAAAATTCGCGCGTACCCTGGCGCCGAGTGGCACCTGGTCGGGAAGCTCCAAAAGAACAAGGTGAAAAAGGCCGTCTCGCTCTTCTCTTGGATTCAGACGGTCGACTCCCTCGGGCTCCTCGCAGAAATTTCCCGCCGCGCCGGGGATGCGGGGAAGGTCGTGCCCGTGTTGGTGGAGGTGAACCTCGCGGGGGAGGATAGCAAGGCGGGGGTATCCGCGCGGGAATTGCCCGGACTGATCGAGGCGGCCGCGGGACTTCCCGGGATCCGTCTGAAAGGGTTGATGGCCATCCCCCCGTGGACGGAAGATCCCGAGGAGACCAGGCCGTATTTCGTCCGCCTTCGGGAGATCTTGGCGGAATGCGTCTCCCGGGGCGGGGCCGCAGCGGAGATGACGGAGCTTTCGATGGGTATGTCCAACGATTTCGAGGCGGCGATCGAGGAGGGCGCGACGATGGTGCGCGTCGGGACGGCCATCTTCGGTAGCCGGCCAAGGAGAGGAGCATGAAGGGACTGGGATTTATCGGGGCGGGGAACATGGGCGAGGCGATGATCCGGGGGATCCTAAAGGCGAAGCTCGTCCGCCCCCGCGATGTGGTTGTCCTGGATGTCCGCTCCGAGCGCGCAAGAGAGATGGGCAGGCGGTTCGGCGTCTCCGTCGCGCGGGGGATGCCGGACCTGTTCCGGAAATGCGACACGATCGTCTTCGCGGTGAAGCCGCAGATCGTGGGAGAAGTGCTCCGGGAGGTGCCGGCAGATGCCGTGAAGGGGAAACTCTTTATCACGATCGCCGCGGGGGTGCCGACCCGTACATTCCTCTCCTCGCTGGGGGAGAAAGCCCGCATCGTACGTGCGATGCCGAACACGCCCGCCCAGGTGGGCATGGGCAGCACCGGCCTCTTCTTCGCCAGGGGGGTTACGCGGGAACAGAAAGAGTGGGCCCGTAAGCTCTTCTCTTCCTTCGGGGAGGTGGCCGAGTTCCCCCGCGAGGAGCTTCTCGATGTCGTCACGGCGCTTTCCGGTTCCGGTCCCGCGTACGCATTCCTGTTCATCGAGGCGATGGCCGACGGGGCGGTGCGCGCCGGCATGGGACGCGGTGAGGCGATCCGGCTCGCCGCCGCCACCGTGGAGGGGGCGGCCCGGATGGTGCGGGAGACGGGAAATCACCCCGGGGAGCTGAAGGACATGGTCACCTCCCCCGGGGGCACGACGGCCGCGGGGGTAGCCGCGCTCGAGATGGGCGCCTTCCGGGGGACGGTGCTGTCGGCGGTGTTTGCCGCCTGGCAGCGGTGCCGCGAACTTTCCACGTAAGGAGACCACGATGTTCGTCGCGAAGAACCTCCTGATTGCCATAGCGACAATCCTGGATTTTGCGCTTACCGCCTACATGTGGATCCTCATCATCCGGGCGGTACTTTCCTGGGTGAGCCCCGATCCGTACAACCCGATCGTCCGGGCCCTCTACGCCATTACGGATCCGGTCCTCTATTGGCTGCGTCGCCGGCTTCCTCTTATGGCAGGCGGCATCGACTTCTCCCCGATGGTGGCGATCCTCGCCATCTATTTCTTCCGGTTATTCGTAGTGAAGACCCTCTTCGACCTGGCCATGAGGATGTAGTGAGAAGGACAGAGGGCAGGGAAACGGACGGGGAGACCGCCACGGTTACGGTCCACGTTTTGCCCCGCGCATCGAGGGAAGGGGTGGCGGGCCTCGCCGGGGATGCGGTCCGCATCCGCCTCACCGCCCCCCCCCTCGAGAATCGGGCTAACGTGGCGCTCGTCCGGTTCCTTTCCGCCGCGCTCGGTGTCCCCCGTCTCCGCGTGGAGATCGTCTCCGGCATGCGGGGCCGCAGGAAAGTCGTGCGCGTCGCCGGGATCTCGAAAGGCGACCTTTTCCGCCGCCTCGGGCTACAGGAGCCCCCAGGTTAATCCCCCGTCACCCTGGACCGTCCCACAGGTGATGCAGGAATCCTGCACCTGGAGGAGAATGGCTGCGGAAGGCACCGATGAGCACGTGCGCTGGACGCAACCCGGGACCCGTCGGCGAGCCAGGGTCCCGGGTGGTATCGGTGACGGGGTATGTCGGCGTAATTGTGAAATGGTGAAA
>JBFFGP010000127.1:0-3368 GCA_041557435.1 Candidatus Deferrimicrobiaceae bacterium
AGTCCGAAGCGCTCCGCGTGCTCCACCATCATCACCGTGGCTTCCGGGACGTCCACGCCAACCTCTACGACCGTCGTGGAGACAAGGATTCGGATCTCCCCCGCCTGGAATCGGCGCATCACCGATTCCTTCTCGTCAGCATTCATCCGGCCGTGCAGGAGTCCGACCCCGATATCGGGAAAAACTTCCCGGACCTTTTCGTACGTCCTCTTGGCATCCCGCAAGGAGAGCTTTTCCGACTCCTCCACGAGAGGAAGGATTATGTAGGCGCGCCCGTCCGCCGCAAGTTCCTTGCGCACCCTCTCCCAGGTCTCCATCCTCCGGTCCTCCGTCACGACTTTCGTTTCCACCGGGATCCTCCCAGGCGGCATCTCGTTGATGACGGAGACGTCCAGGTCCCCGTACAAAGTCATTGCAAGCGTCCGGGGTATCGGGGTCGCGGTCATAACGAGCAGGTGGGGGGACAACTTTCCCTTCCCCCTAAGGGCAGCCCGCTGCAACACACCGAACCGGTGCTGCTCGTCGATTACGCCTAAGGCCATCTCCCGGAACTCGACTCCCTCCTGGATGATGGCGTGGGTTCCGATCACCACGTCCGCTTTGCCTTCCCGAATCTCGTTGCGCACCCTCTCCTTCTCTTTCGGGGAAAGCCTGGAGGTAAGAAGGACGATCCCGACGGGGAGGCCGCTGCACAGGGAGGAAAAACGATTGTAATGCTGCTCCGCGAGGATTTCCGTGGGGGCCATGAGCGCCGTTTGCGCCCCCTTCTTCCAGGCCACCATCGATGCAACCCAGGCGACGATCGTCTTCCCGCTCCCCACATCCCCCTGCAGGAGGCGGTGCATCGGATGAGGCAGGGACATGTCCTTGAGGATCTCGTTCAGGACCCTCCGTTGCGCCTTGGTCAGGAGGAAAGGAAGACGCCGCTTGATCTCCTCCACGATCTCCCTGTCCCACGGAAGGGGCGAAGAGGCTTCCCTGAGCATCCCGGAACGGCGCTTGGCAAGCGCCCACTGAATGTAGAACAACTCTCCGAAGATGAGGCGTTTCTGGGAAGGCGAGGAGAAGGAGAGGAGCGGTTCCGCATCCGTTTCGGGAGGCGGGAAGTGCAGGATCTCGAGCGATTCATGGATCGGAGGGACGCCCGTGGCATCGAGCATCCACCGGGGGAAAAACTCCTTCACCGATGCGGCGTACTTCCGGACGACCTCCCACTGGATCTTCCGTAACGTGCGGGGGGCAATTCCCTCGATCTCGGGGTACACCGGCACGATCCGGCCCATGTTCACGGGGTCGAATTCCTCTGCGACCCCGAGAATTTCGGGGTGGTGCATCTCGAACTGGAACTGAAATCTCCTCACGGTCCCGCACAGGAAGACGGTCTCCCCGATACGAAATTTCTCCGCCAGAGACGGCCGGTAGTGGAACCACTTGGCGGAAAGACGGCCGGACCCGTCCGAGATGACCACATCGAGAACGCGCCTTCCCCACCACCCCCGTCCGCTTCCCCGCACCGAAAGAACCTGCCCCCTTACCGGCACGGTAATCCCGGGCCGTACCGAGCGGATGGGGACGATCCGCCGCCGGTCCTCGTACCCCTTCGGGAAGAAAAAGAGTGCGTCGTGCGGTGTCCGGATCCCGCGCGCGGCGAGTTTTTCGGCAAGTCTGGGCCCCACCCCCTTGACGTACTGGATGGAGGGGGTCGTAGGCAACCCTACTGTCCGGTTCCGCCGCCCTGCGCGCGGTTCAGGGCCTGTTGCCCTCCCGCGCCGTGGTATTCCTGAAGACTCCGGACGGAGAGGTCTTCCTGGGTCAGGTGGAGGATCGCGTGGGCCACGGCCTTTGCCGCGGCGAGCGTCGTGACATACGGGATATTATAGATGAGCGCGGTCCGGCGGATGTAATACGAATCGGCCTTGGACTGCGCCCCGAGCGGGGTATTGATGACGAGGTCGATCTCCCCGTTCTTGATGAGGTCGGCGACATGGGGACGTCCCTCGTTGATCTTCAGGATGGGTTCCGCCGGGATGTCGTGACGGGTCAGGAAATCGGCGGTGCCCCCGGTGGCCGCGATCCGGAATCCGCACTCGTGGAGCATCCGGGCGGGACCGAGCACCCCGGACTTGTCGGCGTCGCGGACGCTCACGAACACCTTGCCTTCCCTCGGAAGCATATTTCCCGCGGCGATCTGCGACTTGGCGAACGCCCTTCCGAACTTGGCGTCGATCCCCATCACCTCGCCGGTGGACTTCATCTCGGGGCCGAGAAGCGTGTCGACGTCCGGAAACTTGATGAAGGGAAACACCGCCTCTTTGACGCTTATGTGATCCGGGACGATGTACTCCGTGAATCCGAGGTCGGCCAACTTTTGGCCCACCATGACCTTGGCCGCCAGTTTCGCCAGGGGGACCCCGATTGCCTTGCTCACGAAAGGGATGGTGCGGGAGGCGCGGGGGTTGACTTCCAGGAGGAAGATCTCCCCCTTCTTGACCGCGAACTGCACGTTCATCAGGCCTACCACACCCAGTTCCCTCGCGAGAGCCTTCGTCTGGCGGATGATCTCCTGCGTGATCTCGCGGGAAATCGAGTGCGGCGGGAGGGAGCATGCGGAGTCGCCCGAGTGGACACCCGCCTCCTCTATGTGCTCCATCACTCCGCCGATTACGACGGTCTCTCCATCGGCGATCGCGTCGACGTCGATCTCGATTGCGTCCTCGAGAAACTTGTCGATCAGCACGGGCTTCTCCTCGGACGCCTGGACCGCTTGCGCCAGATATTGCCTAAGCCCTTCCTCGTCGTGGACGATCTCCATGGCGCGTCCCCCCAGGACATAGGACGGCCTGAGGAGCACGGGGTACCCTATCCGCGAGGCGATCGTTACCGCCTCCTCGGCGGACCGGGCGATTCCGTTCGGCGGCTGCCTGAGATCCAGAAGGTCGAGGAGATCCTTGAATCGTTCCCGGTCTTCCGCCCGGTCGATGCTGTCGGGGGAGGTCCCGATGATCGGCACTCCCTCCTTTTGGAGGGGGATCGCGAGCTTTAGCGGCGTCTGACCGCCGAACTGGACGATGACGCCTTCGGGTTTCTCCTCCTCGATGATCGCGAGAACATCCTCTTTGGTAAGCGGCTCGAAGTAGAGCCGGTCCGAGGTGTCGTAGTCGGTCGAGACGGTTTCCGGGTTGCAGTTGACCATGATCGCCTCGTACCCTTCCTCCCGCAGGGCGAAGACTCCGTGCACGCAGCAGTAGTCGAATTCGATCCCCTGCCCGATCCGGTTGGGGCCGCCCCCGAGGATCACCACCTTTTTGCGGGCGGAGGGCATCGCCTCGTTCTCCTCGTCGTAGGAGGAGTAGAAATACGGGGTGTAC
>JBFFGP010000128.1:0-3368 GCA_041557435.1 Candidatus Deferrimicrobiaceae bacterium
CCCTCGTTCCTCCATGATCCGGAGCAGCCCTTCCGGATCCGGCTTCTTGCTCCCGAAACTGTCTCCCCCGCGCACGTCGACGAAGTGCCGGCTGAGCGACAGGCCGCTAAGGATCGTTCGGGTCATGTCGACCGGCTTGTTGGACAGGACCGCCATCTCAAAGGTGTCTGCGTGCCCCTCGAGGCTCTCCCGAACCCCCGGGTAGAGAACGGTCGTGTCCAGGAGGTGCTCCCGGTAATGGGCAAGAAACGTCTCCAGGACGCGGGGGAGGATCTCTCCCCCATCGGACCCCAGGGACCTTCGTATGAGCATCGAGGCCCCGGAACCGACGTAGGAATAGACCGTCTCGTTCGGCAGGGGGGCGAATCCGAACGCCCCCAACGCGTAATTGACCGAATTCGCCAGGTCGATCTTGGAATCGACGAGCGTTCCGTCCAGGTCGAACACGATCAGCCGGACCGTTTTTCCCATAGATTCCCATCTTGGATCGTGAAGAATTTCGCGCTCCCATCATTGTAAAGGAAAACCGGCCCTTCCCGGGACAAGGGATCCGCGGAATCACCCCTTGTCTGTAAACCGCCGTGGCGGCACTTGGGTTGACAGTGCCGGCAAGTTCCGGAAAAATGAGGGATCGTCGTGGGCGAAGGGAAGGCACACCGATGGAAGACTTCTGGAAGCGGATTCGGGAAGACGCCATGTGCGGTGACGGAATCGGCGCAGGAGACGCCCTCACGGTCCTCTCGCTGCCGCAGACCGGTCTCTGGCGCCTCCTCGACATAACGGAGGGCGTTCGCCGCCGCTTCAAGGGAGACGGGGTGAGGCTCTGCTCCATCGTGAACGCGAAGTCGGGGCTGTGCTCGGAGGACTGCTCCTTCTGCACCCAATCCCGCAGGTCGAAGGCTGACATCCGGACATACCCGCTGATCGAAGAGGAGGAAATGGTCCGTGCCGCCCGGGAGGCGAAGGCTCGCGGGTCGAGGGAATTCTCGATCGTGTCGTCCGGTTTTGCGATGCGCAACCGCGGGGAACTCGAGAGTGTGGGGAACGCCATCGAGCGGATCCGTGCCGAGGTGGGAATCGAGACGTGCGTGAGCCTCGGGACCCTGTCCGCCGAGGAGGTGGCGTACCTACTTTCGCGCGGGCTCCGGTCGGTGCACCACAATCTCGAGACGTCTCGAAATTTTTTCCCCTCGATGTGCACGACCCACGACTACGAGGAGGACGTCCGCGCGGTCCGGGCGGCGAAGGAAGCAGGGGCGTGGGTCTGCTGCGGGGGGATCTTCGGCATCGGAGAAACGGCCGCGGACCGAGTCGAGCTGGCCATGACCCTTCGGGAGCTCTCCGTGGACTCGATCCCGGTCAACTTCCTCAACCCGGTCCCGGGAACCCCTGTCGAAGGGAGGAACGAACTCACTCCCGCAGGCTGTCTCAAGATCATCGCGATGTTGCGTCTTTGCCATCCCGCGAGGGAAATCATCGTCTGCGGAGGCCGGGAGGTGAATTTGCGGGACTTGCAGAGTCTCATGTTCGCCGCGGGGGCCACCGGGACAATGGCGGGAAACTACCTGACCACAGCGGGACGCCCGGCGGAAGAGGACATCCGGATGATCCTGGACCTGGGCCTTACCCTCCTCCCCGTCTGATGGGCCTTTCCTTTCTCGACCAGGAGATCGTTGCCCTGCAGGAGAAGGGGCGGTACCGGTTCCTGCGTCGTCTGTCCACTCCGCAGGAGGCAAGAATCGTGATCGAGGGGAAGGAAGTGATGAACTTCTCCTCCAACAACTACCTGGGACTGGCCAACCATCCGGAAGTGGTCGCGGCGCTCGCAGACTACGCCGGACGATACGGGGTCGGCTCAGGCGCCTCCCGGCTCATCAGCGGGCACATGGACGTCCATGCAGAGCTCGAGGAGGCGATGTCGCGCTTCAAGGGGGCGGAAGGCTGCCTTACCTTCAGCGCAGGCTACATGGCCAACCTTGGTATTCTGTCCACTCTCGGCGACGCAGGCGCGACGATCTTCTCTGACGAATGGAATCACGCTTCCATCGTGGACGGCTGCCGGCTGTCCCGCGCCCGCGTGGAAGTTTACCGGCACGCGGACATCACCCACCTGGAGGACCTCCTCAAGGCCTCCTCCTCCCACCGAAAGATCGTGGTGACGGACGGCGTCTTCAGCATGGACGGGGACATAGCTCCCCTTCCCGACATCGTGGAGGTCAAGGACCGGTACGGGGCGATCCTGGTCGTCGATGATGCCCATGCCACGGGCGTGCTCCCGCCGCACGGGCGCGGATCCGCGGACCACTTCGGCCTCTCCGGCCGGGTCGAAATCCTGATGGGAACGTTCTCGAAGGCGCTGGGAACGTACGGCGCGTACCTGTGCTCCACGCGTCGAATGGTCGAGTACTTCATCAACAAGTGCCGTCCTTTCATCTTCAATACCGGCCTTCCTCCGGCGATCGCGGGGGCCACGCTTGCCTCGCTCGGACTCCTTGGCCGGGAGCCCGGACATCTTAAAGCCCTGTGGGAGAACATGCGGGTGTTCCGGGAGGAAATGGAGGCAAGAGGAAGGAGAGTCGAGGTAGACACTGCCATCGTGCCGATCCTCGTGGGAGCGGACGAAGACACGATGGCCGTATCCAAGGCGTTGTTCGACCGGGGGGTGTTCGTGCACGGGATCCGACCCCCCACGGTGCCGGAGGGGACGGGGCGTCTGCGCCTGACGCTCATGGCCACGCATACGGAAGAGATGGTGCGCACGGCGGCCGCGAGAATCGACGAGGCGCTACGGGAGCGAGGGATTGGAACGGACACAGCGGTTACGGCAAAGCGATAAGAAGACGATCTGGCACCCCTTCACCCAGATGGCGGACTGGGAGAAGGATGCCCCGCTCATCATCGAGCGGGGCGAGGGGAACTACCTCTTCGACACGGAGGGGCGGAAATATTTCGACGGCGTCTCGTCGCTGTGGGTGAACCTGTTCGGGCATGGCAGGAGGGAGATCGACGACGCCGTTCGCTCGCAGCTCGGCATGGTGGCCCATACAACCTTCCTGGGGCTTTCCCACCCCCCCGCGATCGAGCTCGCGGAAAAGCTTCTGGCCGTCTCCCCCCGGGGCCTCTCACGGGTGTTCTATTCCGATGACGGGTCCACCGCTATGGAGATCGCCATCAAGATGGTGTTCCAGTACTGGCGCCAGCGGAACGGAGGAAAGGAGGGGAGGCGGGAGTTCCTCACTCTCTCCGATGCATACCACGGCGATACGATCGGGTCCGTCTCCGCCGGCGGGATCGACCTCTTCCACAAGATCTTCCGCCCGCTTCTCTTCTCCACCCGGAGGCTTCCCGCCCCCCACTGCTACCGATGC
>JBFFGP010000129.1:0-3321 GCA_041557435.1 Candidatus Deferrimicrobiaceae bacterium
ATAATCGCCACATAAGCGCCGAAAAAGCTTATGGCGTTCCGGTAGAGCCCTCCTCGCTGTTTATCCTCTGCCATCGTGTCCTCCTTCTTTCCGCGGCGTGCCGCCCGGATCCTCCCATCCCAAGCTTTGTCTCCCGGGCATCGTCGCGGGAGCGGCTCACCGGATTTCGGTGTCCGCGGGATCATGATATAGGGAGTAAAGAACATATTATACGAGGTTGCCCATGGTATTCACGGAAACGTTTTCCCTGTCGGCGAAGGGGTTCTGCGACATCATCGACATCACCGGAAAAGTGGCCGAGGCGGTCAACCGCTCAGGCATTGCGAACGGGTCGGTCACCGCCTTCTGTCCCGGCTCGACGTGCGCGCTCACGACGATCGAGTACGAATCGGGCGTCATCGCGGACCTCGCGAGGGTGATCGAAAAGATCGTTCCCTCGAACGTGCCCTATGAGCACGACAAGCGCTGGGGGGACGGCAACGGGTTCTCCCATGTACGGGCCGCCCTCCTCAAGCCGTCGATCACCGTCCCTCTCCTGCAGCAAAGACTCGCCCTGGGAACCTGGCAGCAGATCGTCTTCCTCGATTTCGACAATCGGGCGAGAAGACGGGAGATCATCGTCCAGGTGATCGGTGAGCAGGAGCTCGGCGGGTAGATGCGAGGCGGGGGGCGCTCGGTGGCGGGTCAGGCCATGGTGCCGGACAAGGCGGACGTGCTCATCGTGGGGGCGGGGATCATCGGGCTCACGCTCGCCCGCAGGCTGCTCCAGGCCGGGTGCGACAACGTGGTCCTCGTCGAAAAGGAGGCCGCCCCCGGGATGCACGCCTCTGGGCGAAACAGCGGGGTCCTGCACGCGGGGATCTACTACGCCCCGGACAGCCTGAAGGCGAAGTCGTGCCTCAACGGAAACTTCCTGATGCGGGCCTATTGCCGGGATAGAGGGCTGCCACTCCAGGAGAACGGCAAGGTGATCGTCGCCCGCGACGAGGGGGAACTTCCCGTCCTGGACGAGCTCTGCCGGCGCGCCACGACAAACGGAGCGAAGGTGGAGATGATCGACGAGGGGCAGCTGGCAGAGATAGAGCCGAACGCGCGATCCTCCGGGAAGGCCCTCTTCTCCCACGACACCGCCTGCGTGGATCCGGGTGCGGTGCTTTGCAGCCTGCGCAAGGAAGTGGAGCGGGGAGGCAAGGCCACCCTCGTCACCGACTGCCTGTTCACGGGGATCAGGGGCTCACGAACGGCGATCACCAGCCGGGGGGAGATATCGTTCCGGAAGTTCGTGAACGCCGCCGGCGCCTACTGTGACCGGGTCGCGCACCTGTTCGGCGTCGGGAGACAATACCGCCTGATCCCCTTCAAGGGAATCTACCGGAAACTGAGGAAGGGACTGTCCCACACCGTGAGAGGGAACATCTACCCCGTCCCGGACATCCGCAACCCGTTCCTCGGGGTTCATTTCAGCCGCGACATCCACGGGGAGGTGTATCTAGGCCCGACCGCCATTCCCGCCTTCGGGCGGGAGAATTACGGGATTTTCTCGGGGATCGATCGGGAAGGGGTGTCCATCGCGCTTTCCGACGCGGTTCTGTTCTTCCGGAATCCGAAGTTCCGGGGGGTGGCGCTGCGGGAACCGCGGAAATACAGCAGTTATGCCTTCTTCCGGGACGCCGCCCGGCTGGTGAAAGTGCTGTCCCCCTCGGACATCGAGCCTTCGGAGAAGGTGGGGATACGTGCGCAGCTTGTGGACTGGCGGACCAAGGAATTGGTCATGGACTTCCAGGTAATCGCCGACGGGGACGCGATTCACGTCCTGAACCCGATTTCGCCTGCCTTCACCTCCTCCATGGACATCGCCGATTTCCTGGTGCGCGAGCACTTCGCGGGACGCGGGGCGGATCAAAAGGAGGAGCCGCTGTGAGCGGCCGCACGGGGAAACCGGCCATCAAGGGGGTCATCTTCGATTTTGGGGGTGTCATCCACGAATTCGACGCCGGGGTTTTCTACCGAAGACTCCGAGCCCTCGCGGACATGACGCCCGAAAAGATCGCCTCCCTCATCGCCGGATCGGGACTGCCGCGTCGGTACGAATCCGGGGAAATCTCGTCTCGAGAGTTTTTTCACGAGATGAGAAGCCTGATCGGGCTCCGGAGTTCGGAGGAGGAGTTCCGCTCGGCGTTCGTCGATATCTTTACCCCCATCGAGCCAACCACCCGACTGATCCGGGGACTTTCGCAGTCGTTCCGGCTCGGTCTTCTGTCCAACACGAACGAATGGCATTACGAGCATCACATCCGGACCGTGGACGTGTTCCCCCTGTTCGACGCGGTAACGCTTTCCTACCAGGTAAAGACCATGAAGCCTGCGGAGGGGATCTACCGGGATTCGCTCAGGAAGATCGGACTCCCCCCCGAAGAGTGCGTCTTCGTCGACGACCTCGAGGAAAACGTAGCCGGGGCGAAGAGGATGAACATGCACGCGATCCACTACACGGGCCACGAGCGTCTTATCTCCTCCCTCGCGGAGCTGGGCGTTGTCGCAGGACGGGATGGAGGGGAATGAGGAAACCGAGGCGGAGGGGGATCGGGTGAAGGCGATTGGAATGTCGGGATTCGGCGGCGTGGATGTACTGCAGATCGGTGACCACCCCGACCCCGCTCCGAAGGATGATGAGCTATTGGTGCGCGTCCGCGCGACGGCGCTCAATCGCGCGGACCTGCTGCAGCGCAGGGGGAAATACCCCCCGCCGAAAGGGGCCTCCGGGATCCTCGGATTGGAGATGGCGGGCGAGGTGGCGGAGGTCGGCTCCATGGGCGAGGGGATGAGACCGGGCGACCGGATCTTTGCCCTCCTGCCGGGCGGAGGATATGCGCAAAAAGCGGTTGTCCCCGCCGGAATGGCGATGCGGATCCCGGACGGGCTGTCGTACGAGGAGGCCGCCGCGATCCCCGAGGCGTTCCTCACCGCCTACCACAATCTCTTTTTCCTCGGGTGCCTTCAACCGGGGATGACCGTCCTGGTTCACGCCGGAGCAAGCGGCGTGGGCACCGCAGCGATCCAGCTGATCCGGGAGGCGGGGGCTGCTTGCCTGGTTACGGCAGGGTCTCCGGAAAAAATCGCCCGGTGCCGGGAACTCGGGGCCCGGGCCGGGTGGAACTACCGGGAAGGGCCCTTTGCTCCGTGGGTGGCCGAAAAGACCGGGAAGAGGGGAGTTGACGTGATCCTCGATTGCGTCGGGGCACCCTATGTCGGGCAGAACCTGCAATCCCTCGCAACGGACGGGAAGTTGATCATCCTCGGCGCATTGGGGGGTGCGATGGC
>JBFFGP010000130.1:0-3296 GCA_041557435.1 Candidatus Deferrimicrobiaceae bacterium
GGCCTCCCGCCTGGCGGATCTGTGCCAGGATTATGCGACATTCCTCCTCGAAACCGGAGTCGTCTCCCGACTTCCCGACTCCCCGAAAGGAGAGGAGGCGGGGCAGATCGGGTACCACGACCCGTGCCATCTCTCCGGCACCCTCGGCAAGGGCCAGGAGGGGCGGGAGGTGCTTCGCAGGGCGGTCGGTGACTCCTTTGCCGAAATGAAGGGCGCGGACCTCTGTTGCGGGTACGGGGGCACGTTCAATATCCGTGATTACCCGACATCCGCAAAGATCGGGCAAAACAAGGTTTCCGTCGCGGCGGAAGGGGGAACCGCCGTGATCGCCACCGCCTGCTCCGGCTGCATTCTCCAGATGCGCGACATGGCGACGCGAACCGACCCCTCCCTGCGGATCGTCCACCTCGCGGAACTTGTTTTCCAAGCGATTTCCGGTCGTTGACATACCTTGCAGCGGGATGGTATGAACTCCATTACCGCATGCACATTGCCTTAGAAGGGGGGAGGCATGTCTCTTCAGGAGATGTTCGACGAACTGCGCAAAAAGAATGCCCAGGCGCTGGAGGGTGGCGGGAAGAAACGGATCGAGACGCAGCACGCCCAGGGGAAACTCACGGCCCGGGAACGGATCCAACTTCTCCTCGACCCGAACTCGTTCGTGGAACTTGACCGGTTCGTCCAGCACCGGTGCGCGGATTTCGAGATGGAGAAGTTCCTGGGGGATGGCGTCGTCACGGGATATGGGCAGGTCAACGGCCGCCTCGTCTATATTTTCGCGCAGGATTTCACCGTGTTCGGCGGATCGCTTTCCGAAACGTACGCCCAGAAGATCTGCAAGATCATGGACCATGCGGCCCGAAACGGGGCGCCTTTCATCGGTCTCAACGATTCCGGGGGGGCCCGGATCCAGGAAGGGGTCCACAGCCTGGCCGGCTATGCGTATATCTTCCTGCGGAACACGCTCTACTCGGGTGTGGTTCCCCAAATATCGGCCATCATGGGGCCTTGCGCGGGAGGGGCGGTGTACTCACCGGCGATCACCGATTTCATCCTGATGGTGAAGAACACCTCCTACATGTTCGTGACCGGCCCGGATGTCATCAAGACGGTGACCCACGAGGAAGTGACCAAGGAGAATTTGGGCGGGGCGATGTCGCACAACGAGCGCAGCGGTGTGGCGCATTTCGCCGCCGAGGACGAGAAAGAGTGCCTTTTCCTGATCCGCGAACTCCTCTCCTTCGTGCCCCAGAACAACATGGAAGACCCTCCGGTCATCGCCACCAACGACCCTCCCGACCGGATGGACGAGAGTCTGAACCAGCTCGTGCCGGACATCCCGACGAAACCGTACGACATCCGGGACGTGATCAAGAAGGTGGTGGACGACGGCTACTTCTTCGAGGTCCAGGAACATTTTGCGAAGAACATCGTCATCGGCTTCGCGCGGATGAACGGCCGGCCCGTCGGGATCACGGCCAACCAGCCGGCGATTCTCGCGGGGTGCCTCGACATCAACTCCTCGATCAAGGGAGCCCGGTTCGTCCGGTTCTGCGACGCGTTCAACATCCCGCTTCTGACGTTCGTCGACGTTCCCGGATTCCTGCCGGGCACCAGCCAGGAGTACGGCGGGATCATCAAGCACGGCGCGAAGCTTCTGTACGCCTTCGCCGAGTCGACCGTGCCAAAGGTGACCGTCATCACCCGCAAGGCGTACGGCGGTGCGTACGACGTCATGGCGTCCAAGCACATCCGGGGGGACGTGAATTTCGCCTACCCGACCGCCGAAATCGCCGTGATGGGGCCGGACGGTGCGGTGAACATCATCTTCCGGAAGGAGCTCGTCAAGTCGGACGACCCGGAGAAGACCAAGGCGGAGCTCGTAGCCGACTACCGCGCCCGGTTTGCTTCCCCCTACAAGGCGGCCGAACTCGGGTTCATCGACGAGGTCATCATGCCGGAAGAGACCAGGCCCAAGGTCATCAGGGCCTTCGAGATGCTCAAAAACAAGAGGGAATCCAATCCACCGCGCAAGCACGGCAACATCCCCCTCTAGAGGAGGCTGCCTTGTTCAAGAAAATATTGATTGCGAACCGGGGAGAGATCGCCGTCCGGGTGGAGCGAGCGTGCAGGGAAATGGGAGTCAAGACCGTGGCGGTCTACTCCGAGGTGGACCGGCACGCGCTCCACGTCCGGTACGCCGACGAGGCGTACCTTATCGGGCCGCCCCCCGCCTCGGAATCGTACCTCGTGATCGACAAGATCATCGACGTAGCGAGAAAAAGCGGCGCGGAAGCGATCCACCCCGGGTACGGCTTCCTTGCGGAGAACCCGGTCTTCGCCGAGCGGTGCGAAAAAGAGAAGATCAAGCTGATCGGCCCTTCCGCCCATTCGATGCGGACGATGGGGTCCAAGACCCTCGCCCGGAAGACGGTGCAGGCAGCAGGAGTCCCGGTGGTGCCCGGGACGGTGGAGCCGATAGCGACCGAGGAGGAGGTCCTTCGGGTCTCGAGAACGATCGGTTTCCCGGTGATGCTGAAGGCCACGGCGGGCGGAGGCGGCAAGGGGATGCGCCTCGTTAAGGAGGAGGGGGACCTGCGCTCCGCGCTGCGGATGGCGAAATCCGAGGCGAAGTCCGCCTTCAGCGACGACTCGGTCTACATCGAGAAATACATCGAGCAGCCTCGCCACGTGGAAATCCAGTTCCTCGGCGACCAGCACGGGAACTACGTGCATCTGTGCGAGCGGGAGTGTTCCATCCAGCGGCGGCACCAGAAGGTGGTCGAGGAGTCCCCTTCGGTGATCATCACCCCCGAGATCCGGGCGGCGATGGGGAAGGTGGCGATCGACGCCGCAAAAGCGGCACAGTACGAAGGGGCCGGAACGGTCGAGTTCCTGGTGGACAAGGACATCAACTTCTACTTCCTCGAGATGAACACGCGGCTCCAGGTAGAGCACCCGATTACCGAGATGGTAACCGGCGTCGACATCGTCAAGGAGCAGATCCGGATCGCGGCCGGCCATCCACTCTCCATCCGGCAGGAGGAGGTAGAGCAGACCGGGCACGCGATCGAGTGCCGCGTCTATGCGGAGGACCCCGACAACAACTTCATGCCGGGCCCCGGACGTATCACCTCCCTTCGGACTCCGGGCGGCCCCGGCGTCCGAGACGACTCGGGGGTCTTCGAGGGGTTCGAGATCCCCATCTACTACGACCCGATCATCTCGAAGCTGGTCGCCTGGGGGAAGGACCGGGAGGAGGCGATCGCCAGGATGAAGCGGGCGCTCAGCGAATA
>JBFFGP010000131.1:0-3296 GCA_041557435.1 Candidatus Deferrimicrobiaceae bacterium
GAGGATCCTTCCCTCGCCACCGAGATCGAGCAGCACGCCGATTCCCTGTCGGCCCGTCTCGACGACATGGAGGTGGAGCGGATGCTCGGCGGGGAAAACGACGAGCGGAACGCCATCGTGACGATCCATGCCGGGGCCGGAGGGACCGAGTCGCAGGACTGGGCGGAGATGCTCCTCAGGATGTACACCCGGTTTGCCGACAGGAGCGGGTACGGCGTCGAGGTGGTGGAGCGGCAGGAAGGGGAAGAGGCCGGGATCAAGAGCGCCACGATTCTTGTGTCGGGGGACCACCCGTACGGGTATTGGAAAGCGGAAAGCGGTGTGCACCGCCTCGTGAGGATCTCCCCCTTCGATGCGAACAAGAGGCGGCACACGTCGTTCGCGTCGGTGTTCGTATCCCCCGAGATCGACGACAACGTACAGATCCAGATCAACGACTCCGACCTGAAAATCGACACGCTCCGGTCAAGCGGAGCCGGAGGCCAGCACGTCAACAAGGTCGAGTCGGCGGTCCGGATCACCCACGAGCCGTCCGGGGTCACGGTGCTGTGCCAGCAGGAGCGATCGCAGCACAAGAACCGCGCCACCGCGATGAAGATCCTCCGGTCGAAGCTCTACGAGCTGGAAATGCGCCAGCGGGCAGCCAAGGTGGCGGAGGCGCACAAGACGAAAAAGGAGATTGCCTGGGGGTCGCAGATCCGGTCCTATGTCCTTGCCCCTTACCGCATGGTGAAGGACCACCGCACGGGACACGAGACGGGAAACGTGGACGCCGTGCTGGACGGCGAACTGATCGCATTCATTCGCAAATATCTCCTTTCTGCGGGCGCGGAAGGCGAGCAGCGCTCCGCGTAGCCGGGAAACACGCGACTGCGCGCCGGGCGGGCTGGCAGCTTCCCGGGAATCGGCGAACAACAACGGAGGGTCCCTCGTGACGGAAGAATGGAACGACCTCGTCAGGGAACGGATGCGGAAAGCGGACGAGGTCCGGCGGCGCGGCGGCAACCCGTACCCGAACGACCAGCGGGTAGGGTGGACGACGGCCGACGCGAAGCGAATCGCGGAGGGGAAAGAGGGCAAGGACCTGGAAAGAGAAGGAATCCGGGTGGACATCGCCGGCCGGGTCGTGGCCGCTCGGCACTTCGGGAAAGCGGCGTTCCTGGTGATCGCAGACCGGACCGGGAGGCTGCAGGCCTACCTGAAACAGGACGAGATCACCGAGGAGGAGTATCGCCGGTTTCGGGAGACGACGGACGTCGGGGACATCGTTTGGGTGGAAGGCCCCCTCTTCCTCACCCGAACGGGAGAGTTGACCGTCCAGGCGGAGCGCTTCCGCCTTCTCACCAAGTCTCTCCGGCCCCTTCCCGAAAAATGGCACGGGCTCTCCGACGTGGAGACCCGCTACCGGCAGAGGTATGTGGACCTGATCGTCAACGACGGGGTGCGGGAGGTCTTCCGGAGGCGCAGCCAGATCATCTCCTTTCTCCGGGATTTCCTGGCCTCGAGGGACTTCCTCGAGGTGGAGACCCCGATGATGCAGCCGGTTGCGGGAGGGGCCGCCGCCCGGCCGTTCACCACGCACCACAACGCACTGGACATGGACCTGTTCCTGCGGATCGCCCCCGAGCTGTATCTCAAGCGCCTTCTCGTGGGGGGGATCGAGCGGGTCTTCGAAATCAACAGGAACTTCCGGAACGAGGGGATCTCCACCCAGCACAACCCCGAGTTCACGATGCTCGAATTCTACCAGGCATATGCGACCTACGAGGATTTCATCCGTCTCACCGAGGAGATGCTGTCCTCCCTCGCGCTTTCCCTCTTCGGAAAAACCGCTGTGACCGTTCAAGGGAAGACGGTCGATTTCGCCCCCCCCTGGGAGAGGGTCACGGTTGCGGAAGCCGTCGCACGATACGGAAACGTCCCGGAGGAGCGGCTGTCCGACCCGGGGTTCCTCAGGGAAATGGCCCGTGGGCTGGGGCTTCCCGTGAAAGAGGACGAAACGGCGGGCGCTCTCCTTGTCGCCCTCTACGAGGAAGTCGCCGAACCGAAGATCGGGGGGCCGGTCTTCGTCACGGAATATCCCATCGAAGTGTCGCCTCTCTCCCGGGCGAACGAATCCCGCCCCCACGTCGTCGACCGGTTCGAGCTGATCGTCGGGGGGAGGGAGATCGCCAACGCGTTTTCGGAGCTTACCGACCCCCTGGAGCAGCGACGACGGTTCGAGGAGCAGCGAAAGGCCCGGGAGAGGGGGGACGAAGAGGCGCACGCGATGGACGAAGATTTCCTCCGCGCGCTCGAATACGGAATGCCTCCGGCGGCGGGCGAAGGGATCGGGATAGACCGCCTCGTGATGATTTTCACCGACTCCCCCTCCATCCGGGACGTGATCCTCTTCCCGCAGCTTCGGAGAGAAGGGTAGCGCAGGGTGGCCCTTCCGGTCGAATATTTCATCGGTCTGAAATACCTCCTGGCCAAACGAAAACAGACGTTCATCTCCATCATCACGGCGATCTCGGTTGCCGGCGTGGCAGTCGGGGTGATGGCGCTCATCATCGTCCTTGCCGTGATGAACGGTTTCGAGAAGGAGCTCAAGGACAGGATTCTCGGCGCCACCGCCCACATTCACGTGACCAACCTCGAGGGGAGCATCTCCGACCCCTTTGCCCTCGCGCAGCGGGTCGGGACGATGGACGGCATCACCGCAGCGAGCCCCTATATATTCTCCCAGGTGATGATCTCCTCGGGAACCGCATCGACGGGGGCGATCCTGCGCGGCGTGGATGTCGCCACGATCGGGAAGGTGACGCGGCTTCCGCAGGAAATCCGTAAGGGAAAGATCGAGGATCTCGATCGGAAGACGACAAACGGCCTGCACGGGATGATCCTCGGGAAGGAGCTTGCCGCCAACCTCGGCGTGTCCCCGGGGGACATCGTGGAGGTCCTGGTTCCCGGGGGGAACATCACCCCGATGGGGGCGTTCCCGGGCGTCGCGACATTCCGCGTCGCGGGATTTTCCGAATCGGGAATGTACGAGTACGACTCCTCCTTCGCCTACGTGTCCCTGAAAGAGGCGGGGAGGATCATGGGAATGGAGGGGCGCGCCACGGGGATCGAGGTCAAGGTCGGCGACATCTACCAGGCGGGACGGATCGCCTCCCGCCTCCGGGTCGAACTCGGCTACCCCTACTGGGCCAAGGACTGGATGCAGAGCAATCGGAACCTGTTCTCGGCGCTGAAGCTGGAGAAGGTAGTCATGTTCATCATTTTGGTCCTGATCGTGATGGTCGCCGCCTTCA
>JBFFGP010000132.1:0-3268 GCA_041557435.1 Candidatus Deferrimicrobiaceae bacterium
CCATGAACGAAGGGGATTCAATAACTACGCCACACCCGCTTCCCGGAAAGAAGTTACCGAGTTCGGCCGATTTGGACTTCCCGGTCCGGAGCAGAGAAAAAAAATCTCAGGAACGTCCCTCTTCCTGGTTCGATTGTCGGTCTATCAGAGGATTGCGATCCGGTCGTCCCGGATCATCCGGCGTTCCGAAAGAAGTCGAACGTCCTGGCAAGCCCCTCAGGGAAACCGACCCGCGGTTCATACCCGAGGAGTTCCTTCGCCAGGGAAATATCTGCGAGAGAGTCGCGGACATCGCCCGCCCGGGAAGGCTCGAAACGGGGAGCGACACGTCGACCGGCCAGATCGTAGACGATCTCCAGGATGTCGAGCAGGGAGACGCGATCCCCGCAGGCAATGTTGACTACCTTGCCGCAGGCTTTCTTCGGAGCTTCGCATGCCTGGACATTTGCCCGCACCACGTTGTCGATGTAGGTGAAGTCGCGCGTCTGGAGGCCGTCGCCGTAGATCGTGGGAGGGGTACCGGCGAGAACGGCCGTGATGAATCGGGGGATCACCGCCGCGTACATCGAAGCGGGGTCCTGATTCGGACCGAAAACGTTGAAATACCTCAGGGAGACCGTCTCCAGCCCGTATACTTCATGGAAGATCCGCATGTACTGTTCTCCGGTAAATTTCTGGGCGGCATATGGGCTCTTCGGGTTCGGCGTCATCGTTTCGCGTTTGGGGAGTTCGGGCGTGTCGCCGTACGCGGAGGACGAGGCAGCGAAGACGACCCTTTTGACTCCGGCGTCCCGGGCCGCGACGAGGAGGTTAATCGTCCCGCCCACGTTAATCTCGTTGGAGAGCACGGGGTCCGCCACGGACCGGGGGACCGAGGGGAGCGCACCCTGATGGAGGACGAACTCCGCTCCCTCCGCGGCGCGGCGCGTTGCATCGATATCCCGCAGGTCCCCCTCGAGCAGCTGAAAGGAATCGCCGTATCTCTCCGCCAGACCGACGAGGTTCTCCCGCTTCCCCGTGAGAAAATTGTCCAGGACCCGGACCCTGCGGCCTTCCGCGAGCAGAGCGGATACCAAGTTCGACCCAATGAACCCCGCTCCGCCGGTCACCAGATAATTCATTTCCACCCGCGTTTTCTTTCCAAGGTCCCGGAAGCCTCCCATTCCCTATGAGTTCTTAGGAACGTCCCTGCTCTTGGCTGCGAGTTCTTAGGAACGTCCCTGTTCTTGGGGTCACTGTTTCTCTACAGCTTGATGATCTTGTCACCGTTTTTCCCCTTGAGGGCATTGCGGGTGTCGACCACCACCTTCGACTCGCGGGCAACCAGCCGATAGTCGAAATCACTGTGATCCGTCACGACCACCACGCAATCCGCTTTCTTTAGGGTTGCCGCCGAAAGTGGTTCCGCCTTCATGCGTATGCCGTGCTCGGCCAGGACCGGGACGTGCGGGTCGCAGTAGGAGAGTTTCGCCCCCTTCTGGGCGAGGAGCTGAGCGATGTCGAGCGCCGGCGACTCGCGGACGTCGCTGATATCCTTCTTGTAGGCGACCCCCAGGATCAGCACCTTCGCTCCGTTTACGGATTTCTTGAACCGGTTCAGGGCGTCGACGACTTTCCCGACCACGAAATGGGGCATCTGCCCGTTGATCACGCCGGCCAGCTCGATGAACCGGGACTCGAAACCGTACTGCTTCGCCTTCCATGACAGGTAGAACGGGTCCAGGGGGATGCAGTGCCCGCCGATCCCCGGCCCGGGGTAGAACGGCATGAAGCCGAACGGCTTCGTCTTCGCAGCGTCGATCACCTCCCAGACGTCGATCCTCATCCGGTTGCACATGAGGGCGATCTCGTTCACCAGCCCGATGTTCACCGCGCGGAACGTGTTCTCCAGAAGCTTTACCATCTCCGCCACCGAGGCGCTGGAGACCACGTGCACGTTCTCCATGACGCCGCCGTAGAGGGCTGCCGCCATTTTGGTGCACCGCGGTGTCGCCCCTCCCACCACCTTGGGGATGTTTTTCGTGACGTATTGGGGGTTCCCCGGGTCGACCCTTTCCGGAGAGAATGCGAGAAAGATGTCCTTGCCCACTGTGTAGCCTTTCCCCCGGAACATCGGCACGAGAAGCTCGTCGGTGGTGCCCGGATAGGTGGTGCTCTCCAGGACGATCAGCATGTCCTGGTGAAGATATTTTCCGACCTGCTCGGCCGCGTTCACGACGTAGGAAAGGTCGGGATCCTTCGTCTTGCGGAGCGGAGTGGGAACGCAGATGTTTACCGTGTCCGCCTCGGCGAGGGCCGAGTAATCGGAAGTCACCCGCAAAAGCCCCGCGTCCACCGCAGCCTTGACCGTTTCGGAGGGAACATCGTCGACGTATGACTTCCCCGACCGGATCGCCCGGATCTTCGCGCCGTCGGAGTCGATCCCGATGACCCGGATCCCCGCGTCGGCGTATTCGACCGCGAGCGGCAGCCCCACGTATCCCAGGCCGATGACCGCGGCCGTGAAATCCTTCCGTTTCAACCGGGCGAGAAGATCTCCCTGCGAGGCGACGTCAGACATCGGGGAACCTCCGGTCTAGACCGTTTTTTCTTTCTTGAGCTCCGCAATCAGTGCGGGCACCGCCTTGAACAAGTCGGCCACCAGCCCGTAATCGGCCACCTGGAAGATGGGGGCCTCCTCGTCCTTGTTGATGGCGACGATCACCTTGGAGTCCTTCATCCCCGCCAGGTGCTGGATGGCGCCGGAGATTCCAAGGGCGAAGTACAGCTCCGGGGCGACGATCTTTCCCGTCTGCCCGACCTGCCAGTCGTTGGGGGCCCACCCCGCATCGACCGCCGCGCGGGTCGCACCGATGGCCGCCTGGAATATATCGGCAAGTTCCTCGACTAACTTGTAGTTCTCCGGCGACTTGATCCCTCTTCCCGCGGAGACGACGACCCGGGCCTCGGTGAGCTCCGGCCGCTCGGATTTGGTCTCCTCCCGACCGATGAAGACGCTGCCGTCCGGGTCCGCCGTCACGATAACCGGGGAGACCGGCGCCTTGGCCTCGGACTTCGGGGCCGGGTCGAAGGCGGTCTGCCGTACCGTGAACAGGAGCGGGCTGCCGATGAGCTCCACGGTGGCGATGGCGTTCCCCGCGTACATGGGCCGGCGGACGCGCAGGCTCTCCCCTTCCTTGGCAAGCCCCACGATGTCGCTTGCCAGCGGGGCGTCGAGGAGGCCGGACAGGCGGGGCATGAAGTCCTTCCCGAAGGTGGACGCCGGGGC
>JBFFGP010000133.1:0-3254 GCA_041557435.1 Candidatus Deferrimicrobiaceae bacterium
CTGACACCGCTCGTGAAGATGTACACGCTCGGCCACGATTTCATCCCGGCGGGGATCCATGCGGGGGGGTTGCGCTACCACGGAGATTCGCCACTGGTCAGCCAGCTCTGCCACGAAGGGCTGATCGAAGCGCAGGCATATCACCAATTGGGCGTGTTCCAGAGCTCGCTCGTCTTTACAAAGGCGGAAGGAATCCTGCCCGCCCCCGAAACGTCGCACGCCATCCATTCGGCGATTGTCGAGGCGAAAAGGGCGGACGAGGAAGGAAAGGAGAAGGCGATCCTGTTCAACCTCAGCGGCCACGGCTTTTTCGACCTTGCGGCCTATGATGATTTCCTGGCGGGCAAGCTCGTCGACCATGAGCACCCGGAAAGCAGGATCCGGGAATCGCTCTCCCACCTGCCGAAGGTGGGATCGTAAGGAGGGGGATGTTCCGGATCAAGGTATGCGGCGTGACCTCCCCCGAGGACGCCGTCCTGGCGATTGAGGCAGGCGCGGATGCGGTGGGGATCAATTTCTTTCGCGGATCGCCCCGGTTCGTCCCTCCCTCCTTGGCGCAGCCGATAGTGGAGGCGCTGGGGAAAAGGGCAACCGCCGTAGCCGTGTTCGTCGACGAGGCCCCGGAGAAGATTGCGGCGGTCTGCGAGGAACTGGGGATCGGGATCGTCCAGTTGTCGGGGCGAGAGCTCGCAGAACTCGCCGCGCGGATCCGGGTTCCGGTGATCAAGGCGGTGCACATGGAGGGCGGATCCGTTCTCGATACCTACCGGGACTACCCGTGCATGGCGTTTCTCCTCGACGCGTCCGTCCCCGGGAAATTCGGTGGGACCGGTATCACCCTCGACTGGGGGGATCTCGGGCGTACGATCGGGGGGCCTTTTATCCGGTTCGGGAGAGACAGATCGTCTGTTCCGGGCCGGCCATGGATGTTAGCCGGTGGGCTGACTCCGGGAAACGTGACGGAGGCGATCCGGTCGGCGAGTCCTTTCGGGGTGGACGTGGCTTCGGGAGTCGAGGCGGCACCCGGGAAGAAGGACCCGGGAAAATTGAAGGCTTTCGTGAAGAGCGCGAGGGAAGGATTCGGGATTGCAGGAATCGACGGGTAAACGCAGGCCCGACCGTAACGGGCATTTCGGTCCCTTCGGGGGACGATACGTCGCAGAGACCCTGATGACCGCTCTCATCGAGCTGGAGAGTGCGTACCGGAAGGCGGCCTGCGACGGAAGGTTCCGGGCGGAACTCGCCGGCATGCTGCGGGAGTACGCCGGGCGTCCCACTCCTCTCTACTTTGCACGTCGTTTAACCGAAACGGGAAGGGGGGCGAAAATCTTCCTCAAGCGGGAGGATCTCGCCTTCACGGGGTCCCACAAGATCAACAACACGCTCGGGCAGGGTCTTCTGGCGGGAAGGTTGGGGAAGCACCGGATCATCGCCGAGACAGGGGCCGGGCAGCACGGCGTTGCCACCGCGACGGTGTGCGCGAAGATGGGGATCTCCTGCGCGGTCTACATGGGGTCGGAAGACATCCGACGCCAGGAAACGAATGTCATCCGGATGCGGCTCCTCGGGGCGGAGGTCCTCCCGGTCCTCTCCGGAAGCAGGACATTAAAGGACGCCATGAACGAGGCGCTGCGGGACTGGGTTACGAACGTCCGGACCACCCATTATCTCATCGGGTCCACCGCGGGGCCCCACCCCTACCCGATGATGGTCCGCGATTTCCAGGCCGTAATCGGAAAGGAGTGCATTCGACAATATCGGAAGATCGAGAGCGGTCTCCCCGCGGCAGTGATTGCCTGCGTGGGGGGAGGCAGCAACGCGATGGGAATCTTCCTCCCCTTCCTCGGACGGAGGAACGTGAAACTCGTGGGGGTTGAGGCCGGGGGGCTGGGGCTTTCGACAGGAAAGCACGGGGCACCCCTCTGCCGAGGGCGTGTGGGCGTCCTGCACGGGAGCAAGTCCTTCATCCTGCAGGACGAAAACGGACAGGTCCGCGAGGCGCATTCTCTTTCCGCGGGACTCGACTACCCCGGCGTGGGGCCCGAGCACGCCTTCCTCAAAACCACGGGGCAGGCAACCTACGTCGCGGTGACGGACCGGGAGGCGCTCGAGGGATTCGACCTTCTGTCACGATACGAGGGGATCCTGCCGGCCCTGGAATCCTCCCACGCGGTCGCATACGGGTTTCGCCTCGCGCGAAAAATGCGAAAGAGCCAGTCGGTCATCATCAACGTCTCCGGCAGAGGAGACAAGGACATTTCCCTTGTCGCCGATGCGAAGGGGGAAGGCCGTGTCCCGCATTGACGAGGCATTTGCCCGCCTCGGGGACTCCGGGGAGAAAGGGCTGGTGGTCTATCTCACCGCCGGGGACCCGACCCCGCGCGATTCGCTCGCCTACCTGTGCGGGGCGGCCGAGGGGGGAGCGGACATCCTCGAAGTGGGAATCCCGTTTTCCGACCCGATGGCGGACGGACCGACGATCCAGGCGGCGTTTCGGCGATCCCTCGCGGGGGGGATGACCACCAGGCGGGCACTGTCCCTTGTGTCGGAATTCCGGAAGAAACACGATACGCCTGTGGTGATCTTCGGGTACTATAACCCGTTCCTTCAGTACGGCGTACGGCAATTTTGCCGGGACGTCCGCTCTGCCGGCGCGGACGGGATCTTGGTGGTGGATCTTCCCCCGGAAGAAGCAGGGGAGATGGTTCCGCAGGCGAAAGCAGCTGGGCTTGACTGGATCCCCCTGGTTTCCCCGACCAGCGGCAGGGACCGGATCCGGAAAGCGGCAGCGATCGGATCCGGATTTCTGTACCTGATTTCGGTCACCGGAATCACAGGTGTGAGGAAATCTCTCCCCCCGCAACTGCTGGGGTGGACAAGTGACGTGAAAGCCCAGACGATCCTGCCCGTCGCCGTGGGGTTCGGGATTTCCAGTCCCGCCATGGCAAAGGCGGCAGCCTCCCACGCCGACGCAGCGGTGGTGGGAAGTGCATGCGTCAAGGTAGTGGAGCGCCACGGAACCTCGCGCGGGGGACCGGAAGCGCTTCGAAAATTTGTACGATCCCTCAAAAAAGCGATGAGGTGACCAGACGATGGCGATACGACTATTCCGGAAGAAGAAAGAAGGGGAGAGGCGGATCAAGACCCCCGAGGGGATGTGGATCAAGTGCGCCGCCTGTCTCGAGACCATTTACAAAGCCGAGGTCGAGCGAAACCTCAACGTCTGTCCAAAGTGCAACCACCACTTCCGGATC
>JBFFGP010000134.1:0-3202 GCA_041557435.1 Candidatus Deferrimicrobiaceae bacterium
AGCTTGAGGATGTCGTGCCAGAAGACGATGTGGGAGGAGAGGATCTCCCCGCTGCGGGGATCGTGGACGTGGGGGCCCGAGGCGTTCGGGATCGGCTCGGCGGACCACCGGATCACGGAGTAGCGGACGTCCTCGGGATCCCAGGAGGGATCCTCCTCCGGCGTCGGGGCGTTTCGGCAAGCGATGGCCCCGAGGAACCCCGCCTCCTCGAAGGCGACGTTCCAGTCCTCCACCCCCCGGCAGAGGGAGGATCGCCACTTCTCCGGCACCTCCCGGGAGAGGTGGAAGACGACCGGGCGCACCGGCTCCGACCGGGCCGCCTCCGGATCCTTCTTCTCGAGGCGGAAGCGGTTGATGAAGCGGCGCCGGGCCATCCGGTTCTCCTCGGTCCGGTACTCCTCGAAGGAGCGCGCGGAGTAGCCCACGCGGGGGTCGAAGTACCGTCCGCGCATCGGCCGGTCCGGCAGGAGGGCGAGGCTGTAGTGGAGCATCACGGAGAGGCTTCGCAGGCCGCCCGGGACCTCCGCACCGGGCTTCCCCTTGCCGCCCGCGCCGGGAAGGGGTGGGGGCCCGAGGGAGTAGGTGATCACGGAGCGCACCTCGAGGTTCGCAGGGAAGGCCTTGACCTCGTCCACGTAGCTTCGGGAGGCATCCACGGAGGGGGGGGCGGGGAGCTTGAGGCGGCCCAGGATCTCCCGGGCCGAGAAGTCTGGGAGGTCCGAGGTGAGCAGCCTGGTGGCGTCGATCACGGCGGCGTTGTCCGCTCCGTACGCCTCCACGTCGAAGGCGGAGAGGATTGGCGGGAGGGAGGCCCGCTCCACGGCATCCTCCAGCGCGGGATCCCCGCCTGCCCGCTTCTCGTAGGAGAGACCCCGGAGCAGGACCCGGTCGTCCCGCTTTTCCCAACGGACGACGCGGTAGTTGACCGGCAGGCCGCTGAACCCCACGCCGGAGGGCACCCGGGATACCTCGGTGTACCAGATCATCTCCCGTCCCAGGAGGGCGGGGGGGATCTCGTAGTACACCTTCGGGCCGACGCGGTGAACCTTGAAGAGACCTTCCAGGGTTTTCGCCTCCTTCGTCACCACCTCTGCATACGGTTTCGGCCCTTTCTTCTTCTTCTCTTCCTCCTTTCCGTCCTCCTTCTGGTCCCTTGCCGCATCTTCCCCCTTGGCCTGCTCCACCGGGGAGTGGCCGGGAAAGGCCTCGTGGGCCCGTGCGGTCCGGGCGGACGGCCCAAGGAGCAGGAGAAGAAGGAGAAGGGCCATGCGGGGGGTTGCGCCGGTTCGGGAGTCGGTTCGCATTCGTCGCTCCGGAAAGGATCTCGCCAGGATCAGAGTCTCCTATATCATAAATGATTCCCGGAGCGCGCGACGACGTGGCGAATGCCGTCGCCGGAAGCCGCGGCGGGCGGTGTGACGGGGTCGGTGGTTCCGGACAGGTCGATCCGACCCCCGAAACACAACGGCCGACCGGAGGGAAGTACCTTCCTGGTTAGACCTCAAAAAGGAATTTCCTATCGGGTCGTTTTCGCTTACCTCACGGTGAAAGTGACATCATTTACGACGTGATTATCCCCATCCGCGAGCGCCAGGTTGTGAGTTCCACGTTCCGGTGGCCAAGAAACTTTGTCCGCGCACCCGAGATCCTGGCCATTTAGCATCCATCGGTAATCGTGTACGTCGTCTTAAGGAATGAGAATTTTTGGGGGCTGATCTAAGGTACGATTTCTCCCTCCGGCCTCCGCGGTTGGGTGTTCACCGATCTGCGTCGTGCCAGCGTTTCTTCCTTCAATCTTGCCCGACGCGCCAGGATCGACTCCCTTCTCCCGTAGTACACATCATCCGGCGTCACGTTGCCCAGCGCCTCATGATACCGGCGCTCGTTGTAAAAGGCGATGAACTGGCCGATCTCTCTCTCCAACTCCTCCGGCGTCTCCCACACGAACAGGTTCACCTGCTCCTTGCACGAACGGTGATACCGCTCGATTTTCCCCATGGTCTGGGGATGGTACGGGGATGACAGGATATGCCCCAGCCCCCGGGCCTCGAGGTACTCCCCAAAGGGCCTCGAGATCAGCGCCGCCCCGTTGTCCGACAACAGCTTCGCGCGGTCTTCGGCAGGAACCCGATCCATTCCCGTCGTCTCGCACGCCAGCTCCACCACCTCGCTGAAGGCATTCGCGTCCAATGAGGTCTGAAGTCTCCACGCCAAGACCTTCCGGCTGTAGTCGTCCAGCACCGAGATCAGGTAGTACCACCCCCACCGTTTCACCAGGAGGTGCGTGGCATCGGTCTGCCACATCTGGTTCACACGCTTCGTCCGGGTGTGGTACTCCGCGGAGGCGGGGAAGGTCTTTCGTTCCCTCGGCTTGATCCATCCCGCTTGCCGGAGAAGCCGGTACACCGTGGACTCCGACACTGTGAACCCGCAGGTATCCGCTATGTGGCAGGCGATCTCCCGGCTGGACCACTCCGGGTATAACAAGGCGACCTTCAGGATCTTTGCCCGCTCCTCGGGAAGCAACTGGTTCCAGTTCCGATCCCGAAAGGGCTTGCGGTCGTGAAGACTTTGGGGCCCACCGGCCCGGAACCGTTGCCTCCACCGGTAATAGGTCGAAGGAGAGATCTCCAGCCGGGCCAGGGCGCCGGCCATCCCCACCCTGGAACCCTCGACGACTCGGAGAATCTCCAACTTCCTGTCCGCGCTCATTCGGACGTACCGTCGCCTGCCTACATCCCGAGGCTTTTTTTGTACCGCATTACGTCCAGGATCGCTTCCGCCAAAGCCTTCTTCAACGAGGCGTTCTCCTCCTTCAATCCTCGGACCTCCTCGGTTGTGGCATCCCGAAGCGTCTCTCGCGTCAGCCCGTTCTTCCCCGCATCCAGAAACGCCTTGGACCACCGGTAGTACATCGTCGGGGCGATCCCCTCCCGGCGGCAAAGCTCCGAGATCGGAATCTCGCCCCGCAGACCTTCCAGCACGATCCGGATCTTCTCTTCGGCGGAGTACTTCTTGCGGGAGGCCTTGCGGATTTGCGTGACGATGTTCTTGTGCATCGATGGCTCCTTTCCGGTTGCCCAAAGGCAACCTTCCCGGAGCCGGCGGGATCTGTCAAGACCTCGGGATTCCACTCCCCGACAGGCCAACCCGTACCTTAACTTCCTCTCAACCCGGTTCCCACTTCTTGTGACGGCGAACA
>JBFFGP010000135.1:0-3202 GCA_041557435.1 Candidatus Deferrimicrobiaceae bacterium
ATGGCTGTACGGGCTGATGTGCATGTTGAACACGAACACCTCCCCATCCCGTACCCGGGCAAAACTATCCTTTATGTTCACCATCCCCTGCCGGATGGACTTCACCTCGCTCCCTTCCAGGGCGATCCCGGCCTCGAATTTCTCGGAAATCTCGTAATCGCGCGAGGCACGGCGGTTCGTCGCTATGGTCCGTATCTTTTCCATATGCAAAGATTATAGGCGGGGCGGGTAAAATTCAATAGCCGATCACCGATTCGCCCGAGACGAAGACGTCGACGAGATCCCTCCCCTCACCCCGTTCGACGATGCGGGACAGGACCCTGCCCTTATCGGGTGAGATCTCGAGGGCGCAGAAATCGGCCATCCTGCCTTCCTCCAGGGAGCCGCAGAGGTCGTTGAAACCCACGGTCTTCGCCCCGCCCTCCGTCGCGCCGTCGAGGAGGCGCCCGTAGAACTCCTCCGCCCGCATGGAGCCGTGATAGGCGTCGGCCAGGCAGCGCATCTCCTCGAACATGTCGATCCTGCCGCAGCTTCCCCTGCTGTCGGTGCCGATCGCGAAGGGGTGCCCGCCATCGACGACATCCTCGACCCTCGGCGCAGCGCCGGTCAGGTAGCGGTTCGACCGAAGGCAGAGAACAAAGCGATACCCGGCGTTTCCCAGGGAGTGGATCTGGTCCCCCGACAGCAGGGTCCCGTGGACCAGGCCTCCCCCGGGGGGGATGGATTCCGTGAGCGTGTCCGTGTAGCTGTCACCGTACCCGGAGAACCCACCGTCGCTGATGGCAAGGGCGGCATAGATCCGCTCCTTGATTTCCCCGCCGCCGGATTGCAGGTACTCCATCTCGGGAGCGGACTCGGCCAAGTGTATCTGGAG
Source organism: Candidatus Deferrimicrobiaceae bacterium (assembly GCA_041557435.1). Classification (GTDB taxonomy): domain Bacteria; phylum Desulfobacterota; class Deferrimicrobia; order Deferrimicrobiales; family Deferrimicrobiaceae; genus JBFFGP01. The sequence continues at coordinate 875 of JBFFGP010000135.1, forward strand.
AGGCACGTTTCTTTCCCTGCCAAACGCCCCGGCCCATGAGAGTGCTGCCCGGCTGCAGGTGTAGAGTGAGTGGGGGGATATCCCCGGCCGCAGCATCTCTCCGTCACCACCGATGGTATCAAAAGAGGTCTCGATATGATTCCCCTCCTCCCGCCACCTCTCCTCCGTCATGCCGAGCAGCTCGAAGTAGACCCGAAGCCGGATCCTTGCGCCCTCGTACGGCGCGAGCCCTCCGCCGGTGACCTCGCCGGCAAGGGTGATCCCGCTCTCGATCGACTGGCGGAGCGATTCCCGGACGCACTCCCTGATGTCGTCCTCCCCCGATCCACCCCGGTAGCGCATCACCTCCAGCAGCCACCCCACGAAGTCTTTCCCATCGCCCCCGGCCCGCCACTTAAGCTCGGGGATCGTGAGATGGGTGTGGGCATTGACGAAACCGGGGAAGATGACCGTACCCGGCAATTCAACCCTCTCCACCCCCGCGGGGGCGAAAAGGGATGCCGTCTGCTTCTCCCCTGCATAGACGACCTTCCCCCCGGATACAAGAAGGCCTCCGGGGGAATAGATCCTTCCCGCGGAGGCTACGAGGAAAGAAGAGAGAAAAAGGGAGCCCTTAGCCATGCGCCACGCTCAGCTCCTTTATCTTGTTCTTTTCATCCACGTAAATGAGGGCCGGCCTGTGTTCAGCCACCTCTTCTTCGTCATACACGGAGTAGGAGCAGATGATGATGAGGTCCTCGCGGGAAACCAGCCTCGCAGCGGCCCCGTTCAGGCATATATCGCCCTTGCCCCGCTCACCGCCTATCACGTAGGTGGAAAACCTGTTCCCGTTGCTGATGTTGTAGATGTCGACCTGCTCGAACTCGACGAGCTTCGCAGCATCCATGAGATCTGCATCAACCGTTATGCTTCCCTCGTAATGCAGGTCGGCATCCGTTACCGTAGCCCGGTGGATCTTAGACTTGAGCATGATTCTCTTCACTTTCTTCACCTCCCGATGATGATATTATCGATTAACCTTGACGGGCCGACCACCGCCGCAACGGCGATAACGGCGGGCCCCTTTATCTCGTCTGTCTTCTCCAGCGTACCGGCGTGCCTGACCTCGACGTACTGGAGTTCAACGGCCCCCTCGCTGAGGATCACGTCACGGACCGCCTCCTGAATCCGGGAGGCGTCACGCTCCCCGGCCTCGTAGAGCTCCCTCCCCCGCTTCAGGGAGCGGTAGAGGACCCCGGCCCGTTCCCTCTCCTCCGGGGAAAGGTAGACGTTGCGGGAACTCATGGCGATGCCGTCCTCCTCCCGCACCAGCTCACCGGGAACGATATCCACGTCGAACTGGAGATCCTCGGCCATCTTCTTTATCACGAGCAGCTGCTGGTAGTCCTTTTCCCCCAGGATCGCCTCGTGGGGCTTCACCACGTTGAAAAGCTTCGCCACCACGGTCGCCACCCCGCGGAAGTGGCCGGGCCTGAAGTCACCGCACAGGCCCCCGGACACCTCCGTCACGTCGACGTAGGTCTGGTATCCCGGCGGATAGACCTGGCTCGCTTCGGGTACGAAGAGGATGTCGACACCTTCCCCTTCGAGCTTCTCCCTGTCACCCTCCTCGTCTCTCGGGTACCGTTCGAAATCCTCCCCCGGCCCGAACTGGGTGGGGTTGACGAATATGGAAACGACCACCGCGTCGCAGCGGTCCCGCATCTTCCGAACGAGGCTCACGTGCGCCTCGTGCAGGTACCCCATGGTGGGGACGAAACCGATCCTTTTCCCCGCAGCCCGCAGGGCATCTGCAGCGCGTTGCATCTCTTTCGCATCCCGTATGATCTCCATCACTTCTCCGCGAGGTAGAACGTGTGCTCCCTGCCGGGGAAGTCCCCCCTGCGGACCTCATCGGCAAACTCCCGGACCGCGCCCTCGATGACGGGCACGAGATCGGCGTAGCGCTTCACGAATTTCGGCCTGAAATCCTGGAAGAGCCCGAGGATGTCGTGCATCACGAGCACCTGTCCGTCGCATCCGGCGCCCGCGCCGATACCGATCGTCGGTATGGAGAGCTCGCCGGTTATCTCCTCTGCCAGCTCGGCCGGGATCCCCTCCAAAACGACGGAAAAGGCCCCCGCCTCCTCCACGGCCCTTGCATCCTCCAGGAGCCTGAGCCTGGCCTCCTTCTCCCTGCCCTGAATCCGGTAACCGCCCATCCGGTGAATAGACTGGGGCGTCAGGCCGATGTGCCCCATGACGGGAACGTCGAAAGAGGTAAGCCGGCGTATTATCTCAAAAACGGAAACCCCGCCTTCCAGCTTGACCGCCTCCGCCCCCGCCTCC
>JBFFGP010000136.1:0-3199 GCA_041557435.1 Candidatus Deferrimicrobiaceae bacterium
ACATTGAGGACAGAGAATTCTTTTTTTATTTCCCTTTTCGCAGGATCCGCTTGTCGCCCACCCTGAGCGTTAGTTTGGACAGGTCGAAATGTTCGAGCAGCGGGATGACGTATTTGCGGGAGAGACCTCCGGCCAGGTCCTTGAACTCCGGGACGGTGATCTCGCCTTTCTTTTCAAGGAAGGAGACGAGGTTCTCCTTCAGGGCGGATATGACGCCCGGGTCGAAGTGCAGCTCCTTCACGCGCGCGACCGCGCCTGCTTTGACCATCCCCTCGAGGGTCCTGTCGAACTCCTTTCGGTCGCCTGGGCGAAGGACGTCGACGAGTTCCGCCTTCGAAAGGGCGGACAACCCCGTTTCACGGATCTTCCCCGCAATCGTTTTGGCAAGGGGCGACGACAGTTCCACCGATCGAGGTTTCTTCGCGGGCAGGAAGTAGAAGTCCCCCGCCCTACCCGTTTCCGGGAGGCCGGATAGCGAGAGAGCAACGAGTTCCGGATCGGCCCCCCCGGGAACCTGGGCGGCGACCTCGTCGCGGGGAAATCCCTCCCGGTCCGGGAAGCGGTCGTGGAGCGCCGTGAGTACGCGGACACCTTCCTTCCCGGTCTCTTCCACCGTGGCGCCATGCCAGTACCGGCTTCCTCCGGCATCCCCCGAAAGTTTCCCCGTGGAGAGGAGGCGCTCGATCTCGACCTGTGCCGCGGCAAGGCCGATCCCCGCAATGACGGCTGCCTCCCTCACGCCGAGCCCCTTTCGCCCCGCTTCCGCCATCGCGGCCACGACCCGGACCGCCGACTCGGGGGACTGCAAGTCGGGCAGCGCCTGCGGGATCGACTTTCCCGTCCCCTTGCGGGGGGCGGGATAGGGGTTCAGGATCCGTCCTCCTCCGATCGTATACCCGAAGTTCTCGAGAGGGGAGAAGCCGCGAAGGATGAACCGGTCCCCTCCCATGAGGACGATCTCCTCGTCGAGGTCGATCCGTGCGTATCCCGATCCGCCGGGGGGGATTTCGGCGGCGCCGTACAGGAGGACCTTCGCGAGGGAGGAGGATGTCCCCGCGTGGAAAGAGACCCGTGCCCTGCTCTTCAAGGGCCGTGGGGCAAGCGGCAGGTATTCGAGATGCACGTCGGCTTTCTTTGTAGGGGAAAACGTCCCCGGGTGGCACAGGGCCGACCCGCGCGGCACGCTCTCCTTTTCCATCCCCTGCAGGTTCACCGCGGTGCGCGTCCCCGCAAAAGACGATTCCGCCTGCCCCCCGTGGACCTGCAGGCCCCGGACGCGGGCGGTAGGCCCGCCGGGCAGAACCTGGACCTCGTCCCCTGTCCGGACGGTGCCCCCGGTTACGGTGCCGGTCACCACCGTGCCGAACCCTTTCATGGAGAACGCCCGGTCGATCGGGAGCCGGAAGAAGAGCCCCGGGTCCTTACCCCGCGTACGCGAAGCGATGGTATCGAGCGCGTCGATCAGGCCCTTTAGCCCCTCCCCGTTCACCGCGGAGACCCGCACGACGGGGGCGTCTTCTAAAAAAGTGCCGTTCATGAACTTGCGGACCTCTTCCTCCTGGAGAACCGCCCAGTCGTCGTCCACCTTGTCGCACTTGGTCAGGACCACCACCCCTTCCCGGACGGCAAGAAGTCGGCAGATGTCCAGGTGTTCCCGGGTCTGCGGCATCACCCCCTCGTCCGCGGCGATGACCAGCATCACGATATCGATGCCGGCGGCGCCGGCGACCATCGTCCGGACGAACTTTTCGTGCCCCGGAACGTCGATGATTCCCGCGAGTGTCCCGGAGGGGAGGAGAAGGTGTGCGAATCCCAGCTCGATCGTGATGCCCCGATTCTTCTCCTCCTTGAGCCGGTCCGGGTCGATCCCGGTGAGAGCCCGTACGAGGGCGCTTTTCCCGTGGTCGATGTGGCCAGCCGTGCCGACGATCACCTTTTTCGACATAGGGCTATCTTACCGGATTCGTCGGGAGGTGGTAATGTGATGGGGAAGCGGCATGGCAGGAGGAGGCGCTGGATACCCCCCACAGGATCCCGATCGAGGACCACATCGACCTGCACGTTTTTTCCCCGAAGGAGGTCGTCTCCGTTGTGGAGGAGTATCTCGAAGAAGCGGTGAAGAGAGGTATGCGGCAGGTACGTATCATCCACGGTCGCGGGACCGGCGTGCAGAGGCGCATGGTCCGCCAAGCCCTCTCCCGTCATCCGCAGGTGGAGGCGTTCGGAAACGCTCCTGCCGATGCCGGCGGGTGGGGAGCCACCGTTGTGATGCTACGGTTTCCTTAAGAGATACGCCCTATCTCCGCAAGGTGATCTCGATCCGGTCGACACTTTTGACCATGGGGCGGTCCTTTTTCACGACCGGTTCGTTGTCGAGCGATTTCCGGACGAAAGAAATAGCGGCCGCGTGGAGCGGGGACGCCGGCTTGTCGGGGAGCCGGTAATCGATCCACAGCCCGTCCTTCTTCGATTCGACCAGGCCCGCTTCGGAAAGCGTCTTCAGATGATGCGACACGTTGGGTTGCGATCCCTTTAGCACGTGCTGGATCTCGCAGACACACAAGGGACGGGCCTGCAGCATCTTGAGAATGCGCAGACGCGTCTCATCGGATAGTGCCTTGAATACCTTGGTAGCGTTTTTCAAAGGATTTACCCCCCCGGGTATTATTATAAGGTAATCTTTACCGTCGGGTCCGGTCAAGCATCGGAATAGGGAAATCGAACGGGATGGGTGCTTAGGTAGGAGCATGGGGATGGGGAAGGAAAAGGGGCAGACAGGGGGACGAAGAAAAGTCCTCTTTCTCTGCACCGGTAACGCATGCCGCAGCCAGATGGCCGAGGGGTGGACCAAGGCGCTCAAGGCGGAAGAGATCGACGTCTTCTCCGCCGGTGTGGCGCCGTGCTACGTCCACCCGAGGGCGATCCGGGTGATGCAGGAGGCGGGGGTCGACATCTCGGGGCAATATTCGAAGCATGTGGAGGATCTGGACGGGATCCGGTTCGACTATATCGTGACGCTGTGCGACTATGCCGGCGAGGCGTGCCCCTACCATCCCGACCTGGGGAAGCGGGTCCACCGCCCGTTTGAGGACCCCGTCTTCGCCCGCGGCACGGAGGAGGAGGTTCTCGATCGCTTCCGGGTGGTCCGGGACCAGATCCGCCGCTTCGTCGAGGGGATGCCGGGGAACCTTACGTCCCC
>JBFFGP010000137.1:0-3172 GCA_041557435.1 Candidatus Deferrimicrobiaceae bacterium
GCTCACCGAAAAATTCGTGGCCGAGGAGTGCGTTCCGGGATACGGGGGGAAGGTGGTCTACTGCGCCGACGCCTTCGCGGGGCTTGCGGCGATGCAGGAGCTCGAGGCCGGGACGCTGCAATCCACGACGTACCGCGAGACGGGGAAGAAGGTTGTCACGCCGGGGCGGAGGGAGGCGCGGGTCTCCCGGGACAACCCGGTTCCCGAGCCCCCCTTCCTGGGTCCCCGCCACATGACGGACATCGGGACGGGCCTGCTGTTCCCCTACGTCAACGAGCAGGCCCTGTTCCGGGGACGCTGGGGGTATCGACGGGGGAAGATGGAGGCCGAGGAATACCGCAAACTCGTCGAGGGGACTGTGAAGCCGATGTACGAGGAGCTGAAACGCCGCTGCGTGGAGGAGAAACTCGCCCATCCGAAGGTGGCATACGGGTATTTCCGGTGCTTTTCCGATAACGACACCCTCGTCGTGCGGCACGAGGGCCGTGACTTCGCCTTTCCGTTCCCCCGCCAGAAGGACCCGCCGCATCTGTGCATCGCAGACTACTTCCGCACGGCGGCGGAGGGAGGCGACATCACGGCGTTTTTCGTGGCGACGGTCGGGGAACGGTTCGGGCAGGCAACACGGGAACTGTTCGAGACCGACCGGTACCATGATTATCTGATGCTGCACGCGCTGAGCGTCGAGCTCACCGACGCGCTGGCAGAGTACTGGCACGAGGTGATGCGGCGGGAGCTGCGCATCGCGGGCGAGAAGCCGTCCGGACCGGAAGGATACGTCGTCCAGGAGTACCAGGGCTCCCGGTACGGGTTCGGTTACCCCGCCTGCCCGGACCTTACGGCCCACCATCCGGTGTTCGAGCTGCTCCGGCCCGGGGAGATCGGGGTCGAGCTCACCGAATCGATGGAGATGGTGCCCGAGCAGACCACCTCGGCCATCGTCGCGCACCACCCGCAGGCGAAGTATTTCGCCATATAGTCTTCCGGAGGAGAGAAACCGTGAAGAAGTACATCTGCACGAACTGCGGATACGTGTACGATCCCGAGAAGGGCGATCCCATGGGGAACATCCCGCCGGGAACGGCGTTCGAGGATCTGCCGGAGGGGTGGGTGTGCCCCATGTGTTACGTGCCCAAGTCGTTCTTCGACGAGATGGAGTAGGCGATGGCGAGGATTCTCGACCGGATGAGGGAGTCCCCGTTGCTCTTCGACGGCGCCATGGGAACGATGATCTACGACCGCGGGGTCTTCATCAACACCTGCTTCGATGAACTCTGCCTGTCGAACCCGAAGCTCGTCGGTCAGATCCACGCCGAATACGTCGAGGCCGGAGCCGATGTGATCGAGACGAACACGTTCGGGGCCAACCGGATCGCCCTCCGGCCGTACGGACTTTCCGAGAAAGTCGTGGACATCAACCGCCAGGCGGTGCGGATCGCCCGGGAAGTAGCGGGAGACACGGTGTGCGTCGCGGGCGCCGTGGGCCCATGCCTCCGGCCGGACCAGATCATGCCGGACAAGCACACCTCCGAGGTGGAAGAGTCCTTCTCCGAGCAGATCGGAGCGCTGGTCGCGGAGGGCATCGACCTCGTCGTCCTGGAGACGTTCACCCACCTGAAGGAACTGCAATTGGCCGCCCGGGCGGCCAGGAGGCTCGGCGTGCCGGTTCTCGCCTCGTTCGTGCTGAACGATCGCGGGGAGACCGCCGTGGGGATGAAAGCCGGGTCCATCGCCCAGGCGCTCGATGCCGACGAGAATGTGGACGCCGTCGGGATCAACTGCGGGACGGGTCCCGCCGGGGTCTTCGACGCGCTGCAATCCGTTCTCCCCCTGGTCGAAAAGCCCGTCGTCGTGATGCCCAACGCAGGGTTCCCCCGCGACGTCGGGGGGCGCCTGCTCTACCTCACCAGTCCGGAGTATTTCACGGAATACGCCAAGAAATACATAGAACTGGGCGTGCGCGGCGTAGGCGGATGCTGCGGGACCACCCCGTCCCACATCCGGGTGGCCGGGCGGGCGATCAAGTCGCTAAGCGGAGTGAAACGGCATGTGGAAGTCCGCCCGGTCGCACAGCAGGGCATCCTGGTTCAGGTCGTACCCCCCGAGAAAAAGTCGAAGCTGTCACGCAAGATAATGAGCGGGGAAAAGGTCACCAGCGTGGAAATCCCCCCTCCCCGCTCCAGCGACCTCTCGGGGATGCTCTCCAAGGTGAGGAAGTGCGCCGAGGCGGGGGTCGACGCGATCAACATCCCAGACGGCCCGCGGGCCAGCGCCCGCATCTCCCCGATGATCGCCGCCATCACGATCCTGAGAGAGGTCGGCATCGAGCCGATCCTCCACTACTGCTGCCGGGACCGCAACCTCATCGGGATGCAGTCGGACCTCCTCGGGGGATATGCGGCCGGGCTGAGGAACTTTCTGATCATTACGGGGGACCCCCCGAAAGTGGGCGACTACCCGCAGGCCACGGGGGTTTTCGACGTGGACGCGATCGGGCTCACCCAGGTGGCGGCCAACCTGAACCGGGGGTTCGACATCGGCGGGAACCCGATCGATCCCCCGACCGGTATCTTCCTCGGCGTCGGCGCGAACCCGTGCGCCGTGGAAATGGACAGGGAGATCGACCGCTATTTCCGCAAGATCGACGCGGGCGCCGAGTTCGCCATCACCCAGCCGGTCTTCGACGTGGAGGCCCTGTTTCAATTCCTGGACCGTGTGGAGAGGTATCCGCGGCGCATCCCCGTCATCGCGGGAGTCTGGCCGCTGGTCAGCTACAAAAACGCCGAATTCATGAACAACGAGGTCCCCGGCGTGGTCGTCCCCCGGGAGATTCTCGACCGGATGGGCCGCTGCCGAACCAAGGAGGAGGCGGGCCGGGCCGGGATCGACATCGCGAGAAAGACCATCGAGCAGGCCTCCCCCCGCGTGAGCGGTTTCCAGGTGAGCGCTCCCCTGGGCAGCGTGGAAACCGCCCTCGCCGCACTGGGAAAGGGGCGGTGAGAAAAATTCCCTTGTTTATTGACATCGGCCACACCCGTCCCTATAAATGTCCTATGGCGGACGAAAACGAACTCAAGTTTTCCGAGGACCACCTCTGGGTCCTGGAAATGGGCGATACCGCCCACATCGGGCTCTCCGATTACGCCCAGGAACAGCTCGGGGAGATCCTGAC
>JBFFGP010000138.1:0-3152 GCA_041557435.1 Candidatus Deferrimicrobiaceae bacterium
CGTTGACGCCCGCCGCCAGCCGGGCAGCTCGTTCAAGCCCTTCGTGCTCCTCGCAGCCATGGAACAGGCCGTGCGCGGCGAGGGGGAAACCACGCTCGCGAGCCGGATCTCGGGGGAGCCCGTCTCCGTGGAGACGGATACCGGCAAGTGGACGCCCGCGAATTCCCAGGGGAAGGAATACGGGGTGATCTCCGTCCGCAGGATGATCGAGGAGTCGGTGAACACTGCGGTGGTTCGGCTCGCGCTCGACGTCGGCCTTCCGGAGGTGATCGCGGCGGCCCGGAACGGAGGGATCACCAGCTCGTTTATTCCCGTTCCCTCCCTTTCCCTCGGAAGTTTCGAGGTCACCCCTATCGAAATGGCGTACGCCTACGCCACGATCGCATCCGGGGGGACGCGGTTTCATCCTTTTCCGCTGCGTGCGGTCACCGACAGCGAGGGAAATCCCTTGCGGGAGGAGACGCCGATACGGGAGAAGGCCGTGGATGCCCGTGCGGCCTATCTCGTCACCTACTCCCTGGAGGGGGTTTTAGAACGCGGGACGGGGAACCCGGTCCGCCTTGCCGGGATCGATTTCCCGGCCGCCGGCAAGACCGGGACGACGGACGACTACCGCGACTCCTGGTTCGCGGGGTACACCCCCGACCTGGTGTGCGTGGTGTGGGTGGGGCGTGACTCCGGAGGGACAACCGGGCTCACCGGCGCCTCGGGGGCGCTTCGCATCTGGACGAAGTTCATGAAATCGGTCTACCCGGCAGGGGGGCGGTACGCCTTCGCGGTTCCGCCGGGCATCACGATCGCGGAAATCGACCCGGAATCGGGATTCCTGACGACATCCGCCTGCCCGGAGTCGTTCCCCGAGGCATTCCCCGACGATCTGGTCCCAAAGGAGACGTGCCCCCTCCACCCCTCCCACCCGATCGTGGACACGGTACGCAAGGGGTGGCGCGGTCTCCGCGATTTCATCGATTCCCTCTTCCGGTAAACGCACCCCCGGGACCGGAAGGAGACGGCCCGCCGGGGTACACGCTCGGCCCCTTTGGTGATATAAGTAAGCTTTCAAGCAGTAGACCCGCGGAGCTTCCATGGACCATAAAAGCACGCTCAACCTCCCGCAGACCGGGTTCCCGATGCGCGCGAACCTCACGCAGCGCGAGCCGGAGATCCTCTCCCGGTGGGAACACGGGCGTATCTACCACAGGATGGTGGAGAAGCGGCGGGGAAACCCGAAATTCGTCCTCCACGACGGCCCCCCTTACGCAAACGGGCACATCCACATCGGACACGCCCTCAACAAGCTCCTGAAGGACATCATCGTCAAGTACCGCGGGATGGCGGGCGCCTGGTCCGAATTCGTCCCCGGGTGGGACTGTCACGGCCTGCCGATCGAGCATCAGGTGGACAAGAGCCTGGGGAAAAAGAAGGAGGCGATCGCAACGGCGGAAAAGCGTCTCCTCTGCCGGGAATACGCCGCGAAGTTCATCGACATCCAGCGGGAGGAGTTCCGGCGGCTCGGGGTGCTGGGGGACTGGGAGAACCCGTATCAGACCATGGCGTTCGACTACGAGGCGGGGATCCTACGGGAGTTCGGGCGATTCGTGGAGAGCGGCGCGGTTTACAAAGGGACGAAGCCGGTATACTGGTGCCTGACCTGCCGGACGGCCCTCGCGGAGGCGGAGGTCGAGTACGCCGACCACGCATCCCCCTCCATCTATGTGAAGTTTCCCTTCGCGGACGCCCCGGAAAAGATCCACCCGTCCCTCGCCGGGAAAAAAGTGTCTTTCGTCATCTGGACGACCACCCCCTGGACGATCCCCTCGAACCTGGGCATCGCGCTCCACCCGGAATACTCCTACGTCGCACTCGAAGCAGACGGGGAAGCGTACATCGTTGCGGAAGGGTTGGCGGAGCGTTTCGCGAGCGAGGTCGGCCTTCCCGGGGTTTCGCGCCTGGCGACTTTCGGTGCCAGTCACCTGGAGAGACTCCGTTGCCTCCATCCCTTTCTCGGGAGCGACTCCCTCCTCGTGCTGGGGGACTACGTCACGCTCGACGCCGGAACCGGATGCGTCCACACGGCCCCCGGCCACGGGCGCGAGGACTACGAGACGGGGCTCAAGTACGGGCTGGAGATCTATGCTCCGCTCGACGACGAGGGGCGCTTCACCCCAGACGTCCCGTTCTTCGGGGGGATGCAGGTCTTCGAGGCGAACCCGCGGGTGAACGAGAAGATCGCCGAAGCCGGAGCGATGCTCCGGGAGGACCGTGTGACGCACTCGTACCCTCACTGCTGGCGGTGTAAGCAGCCCGTCATTTTCCGGGCGACCAAGCAGTGGTTCATCTCGATGGACAAGTCCGGGCTGCGCGAGAAGGCCCTCGCCCAGATCCGGAAGGTGAGGTGGATCCCCGCCTGGGGCCAGGAACGGATCGACGGGATGATCGCAAACCGGCCGGACTGGTGCATCTCCCGCCAGCGCGCCTGGGGCGTGCCGATCGCCATCTTCCGGTGCGAGTCGTGCGGGGACCATCTCCTCGACCGGAAACTGATCGATCACGTCGCCTCACTCTTCGAGAAAGAGGGGGCGGACGCCTGGTACAACCGCGAGGTGCCGGACCTGCTTCCCTCCGGGACGTCCTGTCCCTCCTGCGGAGGGACCACCTTCGGGAAGGAGACCGACATCCTCGACGTCTGGTTCGATTCCGGCGTATCGTACGCCTGCGTGTGCGAGGGTAAGGAAAATCTCGGCGTGCCGGTCGACCTCTATCTCGAAGGGTCCGACCAGCATCGCGGATGGTTCCATTCGACGCTGCTTGCTGCCGTCGGGACCCGGGGAATCGCCCCGTACCGGGCCGTCCTGACCCACGGGTTCGTCGTGGACGGAAAGGGAGAGGCGATGCACAAGTCGAAGGGGAACGTGGTCGCCCCCGAGGAGATCATCCGGAAGCACGGGGCAGAGATCCTTCGGCTCTGGGTGGCCGCCGAGGACTACCGAGACGATATCCGGATCTCCCGGGACATCCTCGACCGCCTGACCGAAGCGTACCGGAAGATCCGGAACACGATCCGCTACCTCCTGGGGAACCTGCACGACTTCCTCCCCGAGCGGGACGCGATCCCGTACGACCGCATGGAGGAGATGGACCGGTACGCCCTC
>JBFFGP010000139.1:0-3146 GCA_041557435.1 Candidatus Deferrimicrobiaceae bacterium
CGGAAATCTTTTGCTACCGGGTGGACCGGGAGGAGTATCGTCTTCTGCCCGCCGGGAAGAAGCGACTTGCCCTGGGCAGGGCGCGGATCACCTCCGAGATCACCCGGGAATCGGCAGATGTCACCTTCGGGGTACTCCATTTCGGCGACCACAACGTAAGCGGGGGGATCCGGGAGTTCCAGGGGGAGAAGGGTTACGAGGCCATGGCAGAAGAGATCTCCGAGATCTTCCGGGGCGCGGACTTCCCCGAGATCATCCGCGCCGTGGACCGGAACTTCGGCGCGAATGTCTACTCCCTGAAACTTCTCTTCCGGGACGAGCAGCGCAAGATCCTGGACATGATCCTGGCGGCCACCATGTCCGACGTCGATGCCGTCTACCGCCAGCTGTACAGGCAGAATGCACCGCTCATGCGGTTCCTCTCCGATATCGGTTACCCCGCGACGAAGTTCTTCCACGTTTCGGCGGAGCTGGTATTGAACGGGGAGCTCAAGCGCGCCTTCGAGGCCGAAACTCTCGACATCGACGCGATCCGGGGAACGCTCTACGAGGCGGAGGTGACCAAGGTCTCCCTGGACGGAGCGGGTCTCGGGTATACCCTCATGAAAACCATCGAACGAATGATGAGCTGGTTCAGCGAGAATCCCGACGATATCGCCCTCCTTGCGGATCTCGACGCGGCGGTGGGGATGGGGAACGCCATGCCTTTCGAGGTGGCCTTCTGGAAGGCCCAGAACACCTATTGGGAGATGCTCCAGGAGGTCTATCCCAAGTTCCGGCTCCGGGCGGGCCAGGGGGACGAAGATGCCGGGGAATGGGTCCGCCTTTTTTCCGCCCTGGGAGAGAAATTGTCCGTGCGCCTCCCCGAGGGGTGATCGATGCCCTCCGTGCGGATCCCCCTTACCACCTACCGGCTCCAGTTCCACAACCGTTTCCGGTTCGAGCATGCCAGCGCCCTTGTTCCGTATCTCGAGACGCTCGGGGTGACGGATCTCTACTCGTCGCCGCTCCTTCAGGCACGGAAGGGGAGTTCCCACGGGTACGACGTGACCGACCCCACCCGGCTGAACCCGGAGATGGGGACGGAAGGCGAGTTCGACGCTTTGGCCGGGGCTCTGCGTGAGCGGGGAATGGGGCTCCTTCTGGATATCGTCCCCAACCACATGTCCGCGAGCAGCGAGAACCGGTGGTGGATGGACGTCCTGGAAAACGGTGCCGGCTCCTCCTTCGCCCCGTTCTTCGACATCGACTGGCACTCGCCGAAAAAAGCCCTGGAGAGGAAGGTCCTCCTCCCGGTTCTCGGCGCTCCGTTCGGGAGGGTCCTCGAAAACCGGGAGCTCGTCCTGCGGCTGGAGAAGGGGAGGTTCTTCGTCCACTACCATGGAGTAAAACTTCCTCTCGCTTTGAAGTCGTACGGACGGATCCTCGCACACCGCCTCGATGTCCTGGAGGAAAACTTCGGTCCGGACCACCCGTCGTTCCGGGAGATGTGGGACCTGATTTCCGACATCGACCACCTTCCGGAGCCGGCGCCGGCCGATCCCGCCAGGGCCGGTGAGCCGCTCCGGGCGGAGGAAGAGATCCGGGAGAGGCTCCTGCAGCTGCACCGGGACCGCGCCGAGATCCGGGCGCATATCGACGAGAATGTTACGATTTTCCGGGGCGTAAAGGGCGATCCGGGAAGTTTCGATCTCCTGGACCGCCTCCTTGCGGAGCAGCCCTTCTGGCTTTCCTTCTGGCGCCTGGCAAACGAGGAGATCAACTACCGGCGATTCTTCGCGATAAGCGACCTCATCAGCGTAAGGGTGGAGGACCCCAAGGTGTTCGAGGCCTCCCACGCCCTCGTGTTGCGCCTGGTAAGAGAGGGAAAGGCCACGGGGTTGCGCGTGGACCACATCGACGGGCTGTACGACCCGATGGGGTACCTCGCCCAGCTTCGGAGCCGCCTTGCTCCAGAGAGGGGAAAGCGGCCGGCTTCCCCCTTTTACGTGGTGGTGGAGAAGATCCTCGCGGAGGGGGAAGACCTCCCCGCGGAGTGGCCGGTCCAAGGGACTACCGGGTACGACTTCCTGAACCTCGCGAACGGCGTCTTCGTGAGCGCCGGCGGGGCCCGAGCCCTCGGCGAAACGTACGCCCGTTTCCTCGGAGAGAGACAGGTCTTCGCGACCATGGTCTACGAGAAGAAGAAGATGATCATGGAAACGCTGTTCGCGGGGGAGATGCACTCCCTGGGGCAGCATCTCGGGAGGCTGGCGGAGCAGGACCGGTATGGCCGCGACCTTCCCCGGAAGGAGCTCCGGCAGGCCCTCGTCGAGGTGACCGCCTGTTTCCCCGTCTACCGGACCTACATCCGGGGATTCGATATTTCGGCCCGGGACCGGCGGTACCTGGGGAAGGCCCTGAAGGAGGCGACCCGGCGGGGAACCGATGCGAGCGCTCCTGTCTTCGACTTCCTCCGGCGCGTTCTCCTTCTCGAAGGGCCCTCCTTGGCGGCCGGGGAGCAAAGGGGGGAGTGGCTCCGCTTCCTCATGCGCTGGCAGCAGTTCACGGGGCCGATCATGGCGAAGGGGTACGAGGACACCGCCCTGTACGTCTATAATCGCCTCACCTCCCTGAACGAGGTGGGGGGAGAACCATCCGGGATGGGCGTTCCCATGAGTACCTTTCATAAGCGTTCCGGGGGGAACGCCGCCCGCTGGCCGCACACGATGAATGCCACGACCACCCACGATACGAAACGGAGCGAGGACGTCCGGGCGCGGATCAACGTCCTTTCCGAACTTCCCGAGGAGTGGGAGAAGCGCCTGCTGCTCTGGAGCGACTGGAACCGGGGGAAGAAACGGGCGGTGGGCGGCAGGCCCGTTCCGGACCCGGGAGAGGAGATCCTGCTGTACCAGACGCTTCTCGGCGCCTGGCCCCTGGATCCCGGGGAGATGGAATCGTTCCCCGAGCGGATCCGCAGCTACATGGTCAAGGCGGTCCGCGAGGCGAAGGTCCACACCCGGTGGATCCGGCCCAACCCGGAACACGAGCGGGCGGTGCGGGATTTCGTCACCGCGCTGCTGGACGACGAGGGTGGGGGCCGGTTTCGGGAAGACTTCCTCGCGTTCCAGGTCAAGGTGGCCCATTTCGGCGCTCTGAACGGC
>JBFFGP010000140.1:0-3137 GCA_041557435.1 Candidatus Deferrimicrobiaceae bacterium
CCACCTGAAAACCTCTCCTTACGCAAAGCGATTCTTCGCGGCGCCGAGGGAGCAGGGGGGGGACGGGGCGACGATCGTCGTGCTCGCTTAAAACAGGGACGTTCCTAAGAACTCCGTACCCTTGTTTTTTGGAGTTCTTAGGAACGTCCCTGTTCTTGGTGGAAGGCCTTCCAGGCCTGCCGGGCGAGGCCGGGATCGGCGAAAAGATCGTACGCGGTAAGTCCCAGCGTCCGGATTCCCTCCATCATCCCCTCCACCCCGGCGGGGCTTATGGTCGCTTCCTCGAAGGAACGCGTGTGGATCTCCACATGTTCGCCGTCCGAGATCGGGACATTCGGCTGGAGGGCCGGGACGACCTGGGAGACGTTCCCGATGTCGGAGGAACCGCGGTTTCTGTCGGTGGGCGCCCCGCTCTCCGGGAGCCCCAGCAGCGCGAGGGCGCGCCGGTAGGAACGGGCAAGCACCTGGTTGATCTTCATCGTGGAAAGGGTGTACGGCCCCTCCTCTATCCGCACCCGGCAGCCCGAAGCCGTTGCCGCACCGCGCGCGCACCGTTTCACCCTTCGGACCGCGTCTTGCAGCTCGGCATCGGTCTCCCCCCGGATGTAGAAGTACGCCTGGGCGCGATCCGGAACGATGTTGGGGGCCTTCCCCCCCTCCGTTATGATCCCGTGGACCCGCACGGTATCCGGGAGATGCTGGCGCAAGGCCGATATCCCCTGGAAGAGGTGGAGAATGCCGTCGAGGGCGTTTATACCGTACTCCGGGTAGGCCGCCGCGTGCGACGCCTTCCCCCGGAAGGTAAACCGGATCTTGTGGAGGGCCAGGTACCCCTTGTCCACATGGCGCCGGGAGGAGGCGTGAACCATCATCGCCGCATCGACTCCCGCGAAGACCCCCTCCTCGACCATCCGGGCCTTGCCGTATCCCGTCTCCTCGGCGGGGGTCCCCAGAGCGATGACCTTCCCCGCCCGAAACACGCCGGCGCCGAAGCGTGCCAGAGCCGCAGCAGCGCAGGCGGACGCGACCCCTCCCAGGTTGTGTCCACAGGCGTGCCCAAGTCCCGGCAGGGCGTCCATCTCGCACAGGAACGCCACCACCGGTTTTCCCCTGCCGAATGCGAACTCCGCCCGGAATGCGGTTTCCATTCCCGCGATCCCCCGTTCGACCCGAAATCCCCTCTCCTCGAGGAATCCGGCGAGGGTCTCGCTGGTGCGCCTTTCCTGGAGCGGAAGCTCGGCAAACCCGGTGATCGCCCGGAGCATCCTAATAGCGTCGGGGCGGAGTGCGCCGGCAATCGATAGGAGTTGTGATCTTTTTCGGTCCATTATTCGTGGTGGCAAGGCGATAAGGTGCTATCTTAGCATATTCACAGGACGACGAATTCGGCGGGAAACCAGCCGGGAGAACGAAAGAGGCGTTACGAATGACACGCTGGAAATCCTTCACCGTGGAAACGAGGCGGGAGGCGGTGGACGCCCTCGCCCACTTTTTCACGGAGCACGGTTCGCTGGGGATGGCCTACGACGAGCGGCTGTTCGGCCCGGACGGCGACCCGGCGGACCCCCTTCCGCCTCTCGACGAGGTGACCCGTCTCACCGCGTACTTCCCCTGGGATGCCGATCTTCACTCCGTGAAGAGGGAGTTCCTCGACTTCCTTCCGGTGCTGGCGCAGTCGTTCGGCCCGGGGCCGGGGTCCTTCATCCAGGCAGCGGAGATCACGGACTTCGGCTGGGCGGAAAAATGGAAAGAGAATTTCCGGCCGAAACGGATCGGGAAGCGGATCACCGTGAAGCCGTCGTGGGAGCCGTACACGCCCGCCCCCGGGGAGGTCGTCCTCACCATCGATCCCGGGCAGGCATTCGGGACCGGGACGCACGAGACGACGCAGATGTGCCTCCAGTTTTTGGAGGAGGCATTCGACGCCTCCCCGGCCCCCAGCCGTGCTCTGGACATCGGGACCGGGACGGGAATCCTGGGGATCGCTGCGGCCCGCCTGGGCGCGCCTTACACGGTCGGGATCGACGTCGACCCGAAGGCGGTGGAAGTCGCCGGGGAAAACGCGCGGATCAACGGGGTGGAGGACCGGTTCCATGCCGCCACCACACCCTTTTCGTGCGTGGAGGGAAGGTACGATCTCATCTTGGCGAACGTCCTCGCGGAGATCCTCATCGATCTCAAGCAGGACATCGCCGCCCGACTGGAGCATAACGGCAAACTCATCCTCTCCGGGATCCTGACGGAGAAGAGCGACTGGGTGGAGAAAGAGTACGAGGCCGTCGGGTGCCGCCTTGCGGGAAAAAAGGAGGAGGGGCAGTGGACCGCCCTCCTGCTCCGTCGGGAAGAGACTTCCCCGTAGGATGCCCACGTTCCTCGTCAACCGGGGGAACATCCAGGGGGACACGGCCGTTCTCTCCGGTACGGAGGCGGGGCACATGCTGCGATCGCTGCGCCTGGGGCCGGGAGACACGTTCTTCGCTTTCGATGAGGAGGGGAACCGGTACCGGATGAGGATCCTTGAGGCAACGTCGCGCTCGCTTCGAGCCGAAGTGCTCGAATCGTTGGCGCCGGAGCCTCCCCCGGAGGTCGCCGTCACCCTGCTCGTCGGGCTGCCCAAGGCTGACAAGATGGATTTCATCCTCGAAAAAGCGACGGAGTTGGGCTGCGCCAGGGTGGCGCCGTTCCGATCGTCCCGGACGATTCCCCGCCTCGACGCCCAGGATGCGCGAAGGAGACTTTCGCGCTGGGAGCGCGTAACGCTTGCCGCCGCCAAGCAGTGCGGTTCCGCCCGGGTGCCGGAGATCCCCGGTCTTCTCTCCTACCCCGAGGCTCTCTCCTTTGCCGCCCCGTCGAAGGCGCGCGTCGTGTTCTACGAGGGGGAAGGGAGGTTCGGGCTCAAGGAAGTCCTCTCCGGCATGGGCAAGGCAAAGAGCGTGGCGCTCCTCATCGGTCCCGAGGGGGGGTTCTCGGAGGACGAGGTGGCGCAGGCCGAGCGGGCGGGCTTCGTCCGCGCGGGGCTGGGGCAAAGGATCCTGCGGGTGGAAACGGCCGCCATCGCCGCGGTAAGCATGGCGATGTATCATTTCGGGAATCCGTGATGGACCATCTTACGCTGATGGAAGAACCGCGGTACGCGG
>JBFFGP010000141.1:0-3132 GCA_041557435.1 Candidatus Deferrimicrobiaceae bacterium
CCGGGGGCCGGGGACCTCCTCGAGATAGAGCCGGTAGGTCTTCTCCTGCTTCGTGGCAGGCACCTTGATCCCGGCGCGCAGGATCCTCTCCTCGTCCTGTTCGAAGATCATCATCTTCGGGAAGAAGACGAGGTCGCCGGTCTCCTCGTACCGGTCCTTTCCCTCGGCGTCCTGCGTCCACTCGAACGCCTTCATCTGGAGCTGCAGCCGCTCCTTCGATTCGCTGATGACGGTGATCACGCCGCTTTTCGCCTGCCGTCCCAGCTCGAGCCGGATCGGGGTCACCCGCCAGTTGCCGGACCACGCGGAGGCGGGAAGGAGAAGGGTCGCCAGAAAGGCGGCAGCCACGGTCAGACGGTTCATGCGAGATCTCTCCCTTGCGCGGATTGCCGATATTGGTCGGTACTATAGCAGAATGCCGGATCGGCAGAACGGGGGAAATTCGCAGGAGGAGGAACCGGAGCACCGTCCGGGTCGCCGGAGATTACGGGTTGATCGAGATCACGACGGTATCCGTGTAGCTCCCCCACGGGACATCCCGGTAATCGGCCCCAAGGACCGTTCCGGTGACGGTGAGGAGCTGGGGGAGGTTTTTGGGAACGGTGGCGGTCAGGGGGGAAAGTGTCATGCCGTAGGGGAGGTAGGCCGCGGGAAGGGAAACGTGCCGCATCCGGTTCCGGTTCGGGGCGGATTCATACAGCCCGTCGTCGTCGGTGAGGAGGAAGGTCGCCACCGGGGCGCTGCCCATGCAGCGGAAGCCGATCGTCGTCGATGCGGTCACATCCACCGGGTTCCCCGGGTCCAAAGTGCCGAAGGAGAGGGTGGCGGAGGCGGACGAGAACTTGCAGATGCTTTTCGAGAGAACGACGGCGGAGACGGTAATGGCCTGGTCGGCCGCGAGAGTGTTTCCGGAAAGGAGCAGACCCGAAAGCATGCCGAGGAGACGGAACCAGCCCTTCTCCCGCAACCGCTTCGCAAACGGAGAAGGGGTGACCCTGCGGTCACCCCTTCCCGTTTTGATCCTGCGCAGAAAATCGATCACATCTACGGGTTGATGGTGAGGGTCACCGTATCCGTGTAGAGGTCGGGGGAATTGGCGGAATAATCGGTCCCCAGGATGTCCCCGCTGACGGTCAGCGTGATCGGACTGGCCGGGCCGGTACCGTTCCCGGTCGCAGGAGCGTACGAAATCGTGTACGGGATGAACTCGGGCGTCGCAAGGGCGGTGCTCCGCATCCGGTTCGCATCGACCCCGGTTTCATACAGCCCGTCGTCATCCGTAATCGTGTAGGCGGTCCCGTCCGTGCACCAGAAGGAGAGGGTGGTGCTCGCGGTAACGTTCACGGCGTTGCCCGGATCGAGGACCGGGAACGAAAGCGTCGCCGCCGCGGGGCTGGAAAACTTGCAGGTGGGGGAAACGACCGCCTGCACCGTGAGCGTTGCCGTGTCGAGCGCCATCGCCGTTCCGGCCGCCAGGAGCAGTACCGCGGCAGCCGCCAGGAATACAGATCGTTTCATCCTTCCCTCCTTTTTGTGTCCCCAAACCATGGCAGATGGGGTTTTCCTGTTTTATCGTCGTTTGACCAACCAGCAACGACTGTGCCACACCCGTCTGCCCTTGTAACACTTTGATATCACTCTATCCTTTCGTCAGGCAATACGTGGTGTGACGACTTTTTGTCATAGCGGGAGAATGGAATTCCCACCGGCCTGCCGCAAATTGTCAGGCCTGGCGCCCCCGCTTCGAAGCCATCCTCCCGACATTCCGGAGCAGATCGCTTTCCTGTCCGGCCCCGGAGAAAAATCGCTCGCGGGGCCTTGCATCGGGATTCCTGTGCTATACTTCTGGCTTTCGACACCGTTTCGGGGGGAGTGAATTCCTTGCAGGTCGACCCGTACATCTTCGACGCGAAGTTTCCCGAACGCTGCCGGCTCGACCTGTGCCGGAGCCGCTGCTGCCGGTTCGGCGTCTGGGCCGACCTGCAGGAGAAGGAGGAGATCCTCGCCCACCGGGATCTGTTCCTCCACCTTCTCCGCCCCGAGACGAAAGACCCGGAGACCTGGTTCGGGGCGGTGGTGCCCGACGAGGACTGCCCGACCGGGCTTTCCGTGGAAACGATGGACATCGCCGGAGCCTGCGCCTTCTTCCATCCCGACCACGGATGCGTACTCCAGAAGGGCGCGGCCGAGGCGGGCCTCCACGAGTGGCACCTCAAGCCCCGCTTCTGCATCCTGTTCCCGCTGGTCGTCTCGGAAGGGACGCTGACGGTCGACGAGGACATGAAGACGCTGTGGTGCATGAAGAAGAAGAACCGGACCCAGCCGGTCACCCACTCCGTCCGGAAGGAGATCCGGTACCTCTTCGGCAGAGAGAAGGAACGGGAGTTCCTGAACGAGTCGTCGTTCCGCCTGGCGGAGAAGCCGGCGGAGAAGAACCGGCCCGAGGAAGGGCGGACCGCCACGCCGCCTCCCCCGTAGCGCCGCCGCTTACCCGGTCGCCCGCCGCTTTTTCCCGATCGGCAACACCCTGCGCAGGAAGTGCCCCGTGAACGACCGGGGATTCTCCGCGACCTCCTCGGGCGTCCCGCTGGCGACCACCTCGCCCCCGCGATCCCCCCCTTCCGGCCCCAGGTCGATCAGGTGGTCGGCGGTCTTGATCACGTCGAGGTTGTGCTCGATGACGATCACGGTGTTCCCGGAATCGGCGAACATCTGCAGGACCGCCAGCAGTTTCCGGATGTCGTCGAAATGGAGCCCCGTCGTCGGCTCGTCGAGGATGTAGACGGTCCTTCCGGTCGCCCGCTTGGAAAGCTCCCGCGCCAGCTTGACCCGCTGCGCCTCTCCGCCCGACAGGGTGGTGGCCGGCTGTCCGAGGCGGATGTAGCCCAGCCCCACCCGGGAGAGGGTCGAGAGCTTCTGCCGGATCGACGGGATCGTCTCGAAAAAGGGGAGCGCCTGGTCCACCGTCATCGCCAGGACGTCGGCGATCGTCTTCCCCTTGTAGGCGATCTCCAGCGTTTCCCGGTTGTACCGTTTCCCCCGGCAGACCTCGCAGGTCACGTAGACGTCGGGCATGAAGTGCATCTCGATCTTGAGGACGCCGTCCCCCTCGCAGGCCTCGCAACGCCCCCC
>JBFFGP010000142.1:0-3006 GCA_041557435.1 Candidatus Deferrimicrobiaceae bacterium
CCTCCTGTCCCCATCTGGAGCACCAGCATCCCGGCGACATCGAGAACTTTCGCGGAAAAATCGCGCTCCTTTCGGAGTTCCTCCAGGGTTTGCGTCCGGAGGGTAACGTCGCGGAAGATGAACATCCCGAGCGGACCGGTTAACTCCAGGTCCCATTCCTCGTTCCGGAACGGTCGCGGGCCCCAGGTCGCGGCGATCTCCCCCTCGAACAGGGAACCGTCCCTGCGGCGCATCTTGGTGATCAGGAAGGGCTCCCTTTCCTCCTCCGAAGGGTGAAAAAGGCAGGAAAGCTTCGGGGAGTGGCCGGGGTCGGGGAAGAGCTCTGCCGGGTCTTTTCTGAACAGTTCCTCCGCGGATGAGTAGCCGAGCATGCGGACCGCCGCGGGGTTGGCCCGCACGATCATCCCGCCGCGGACGAGGACCATTCCGTCCCTCTGGGACTGGAAAAGATCGCCGTACGACTTTTTCGCGCAGACGAAAAGCTCGTGGCGACGGGCGCTGAACAGGGAGGTCCCCACCCGATGGGCCATCGCGGAGATGGCCTCCATCTCCAGACGGTCGAAGGCGTCCTTCCGCCCGCTGCCGAGGGAGAGGACCATCGGGGACGATTTCCTGATATCGATCCGAACGGAGGCAAAGCTCCGGATATCGAATTCCTCCGCCGCGCTCCTCCATGGCGCGGTCCGCGGGTCGTTGGTCATCCGATTGACCACGCACGCCTCACCGCTGCGGATCGCAACGCCTGGGGGAGTGCCCCCCTCGGGGGATTCGTCCCAGCGGACCGGGATCTTCGCGAGGAATCCCTTTCCCTCCCCGGATTCCGCCACGATGCCCACCGATCCGTCGGGGTTCGCTGTCCCGATCCACGCCAGACGGTATCCCCGGTCACGCAAGAGCCCTTCACATACTACGCTCAGGATTTTCTCCTCATCGAGCATGCCGATCAACGCCCTGTCCACATCGCCGATCAGCCGGAATCTGCTTTCCAGCTTCTCCTTGAGCAGATACCATCGCTCCGTGAGAACGAAACCGACGCTCAGCAGGAAGGAAACGGAAAATTCGATCACCGCGATCGTCGGATCGAAAATATCCGAACCGGGGCCCTCTCCAAACACGGCGAAGGAGAAGACACGCAGCCCCCCCATGACGAGAAGCGCGATGGATACGAGAATCCACGGGGCACCCAGACGCCTCAGGAGAACGAACCGGAACGACAGGTACGCCGCGAGAAACTGCAAGAATACGGAACAGAGCAACAGGGCGACCAACCGATACCCTCCCCGGGAAGCCGGAAAACCGAGTTTCGCAACCGGACAACCCATTATCCTTTTCGGCAAAAATACGCCAAATATTCATTGTATTTTCGCGAATCCTTTATACTGTCCGCGTCACCTTAAAGGACAGTTACCAAATTGCGCAGGAGGAGGGGTCATGGGACAGGTAGTGCACACGTCGCGGATCGTCATCACGAGGGAAAAGGGGCCCACGCGCAAGGCCATGATCGAGGGATTCGCGGAACCGGTCTACTACGGCGTCCACGGGGGGATCAAGAACTTCTACAAGGTGGACCCCGAAAAGGAGCACGCCGCCACCCTCGACCACATCGTCGGGGCGGTGGGCGGCTGAATGATGGGGACACTGGCCACGGTGCTGGCCGGAAAGAAGATCCCCACGTACGGCGAAAGGTTCCGGGCGGACGTCGAGGGGGACGTCGAGGACGTCGGGGGGGTGCTGAAGATCACTAGGATCCGGGTCAAATACACCCTGAAGGTCCCCCCCGGGAAAACAGAGGAGACGCGGGAGACGCTCAAGGTCTACATGCAGAAGTGTCCTGCTGCGATGAGCGTCGTCGGGTGCATCGAGCTGTCCGATTCGGCCGACATCACGGAACTGGAAGCGTAACGTCTGGATGAGAGGGATCCGATGAAAGCCGCTGTCTGCGAAACCTTCGGGAAACCGCTCGTTCTCAAGGATGTGCCGGAACCGTCCGTTGGTCCCGATGAGGTCCTGATCCGGATGAAAGGGTGCGGGGTGTGCCACAGCGACCTGCACCTGGTGGACGGGGACTGGAAGGACTGGGGGACTCCCCTTCCGATCATCCCCGGGCACGAGGTGACCGGTGTGATCGAAAAAGTGGGGGACGGGGTGACCACCCTGAAACCCGGGGACCCGGTGGGGGTCCCTTGGATGCAGTACGCCTGCGGACAGTGCCCCGCCTGCAGGTCCGGGGCGGAGATGCTGTGCGCGGCCCAGAAGAGCACGGGAGTGACCGTCGACGGAGGGTACGCGGAGCGGCTCAAGGCGCCCGCAGCGTTCACGCATAGGATCCCGGACGGTCTGGACTGGATCGACGCGGCCCCGCTCCTGTGCGCCGGAATCACGATGTTTTCCCCCTTGCGCCATGCGGGGAACCTGGCGGGAAAGACCGTGGCGGTGGCCGGGATCGGGGGGCTGGGGCATCTGGGCATCCGGATGGCGGCCGCCATGGGGGCGCATGTCGTCGCGATCACTCGTGGGGAGGACAAAAAAGTCCTGGCGCACGAACTCGGCGCCCACGAGGTGATCGACTCGCAGAAAGAGAAGGCCGGGAACCAGCTCGCCCGTATGGGGGGGGCCTACCTGATCCTGCTCACCGGCATCTCGGCCAAGCTATTCGAGGATTGCATCCCGGGCCTGGGACCGAACGGGACGCTGGTGGTACTGGCGGCCATCGACGAACCCGCCAAGGTCATCCCCACCTCCCTTCTCTTCGGGCAGAAAAAGATCGCGGGATCGATCATCGGGACCCGCGACGACATGGACGCGATGCTTGCGTTCGCGGCAGACCACGGGATCGCCCCGATCGTGGAGCGGCATCCGCTCGGAACGGTCAACGACGTCCTGGATCGGATGCGCCAGGGGAAGATCCGCCTGCGGGCCGTGCTCACCCCCTAGACTGGAGTCGCGCCGGGGCGCCTTTCTAAAAAAAGATCCTGCATCTCTTAGGGATTAGGCCGGCATTCGTGC
>JBFFGP010000143.1:0-2970 GCA_041557435.1 Candidatus Deferrimicrobiaceae bacterium
GTCTTGTGCGCGACGTGGACCTCCTGCCGAAGGAGCCCGATGAGATCCTCCGAGTCGGAGCGGTCGAGGATGGTGAAGTTCCCGCCGAACCCGATCGCCCCCGCGTGGCGTCGCAGGAGGGTGTTCGCGAAGGAATGGAACGTTCCTCCGGCGACCATCTCACACCTTCGATCGAGGAGGAGGGAGGCGCGCCTGAGCATTTCCTCAGCCGCCCTCCGCGTAAAGGTGAGGAGGAGGATGGAGGCGGGCGGAACGCCGGTTTCCACGAGCCTTGCCACCCGGTAGATAAGCGTGCGCGTCTTCCCCGTCCCGGCCCCCGCGATGACGAGAAGGGGGCCCTCCCCGTGGAGTACCGCCTCCCGCTGCTGCGTGTTCAGCACGCTCTCGTAGTCGATCCTCCCCCCTTCCGCCGGGATCTCCCGGAGGGAATAGCGCTTCGTAAGTACGGGCCGTTTTTCACGCGGCATAGCAGTACAGGCAGCCGTGCCGGCAGGTATGGTATGAGCCGATGTCCCGCGAGGAATGGCAGAGGCACCCGGGCCTGACCGGGGAGGGGGACGCGGGGATGTCGGCGCCGGGGGAAAGTCTCCTCAGGTACTCCCCGTCCACGCAGGCGCCGGAGGGGATCCCCCACGCATCGAGAAGGGGAGAGCAGCACGAGAGCAAGGTAAACCCCCGCGCCCGCCCCAGGGCAACGATCCGTTCCACGGCGGGCCGCAAGGAAGGCGACTCCTCCCAGATCCCCGGGAGGTGGCGGGTTGCCCGCAGGCTCTTGCGATAGGGGTGGGCAAGGCTCACGGTGCACCGGGTGGACAGTCCGGCCAGGGCTTCCGATACCCTGTCGAACCGCGCCACCAGGGTCTCTGCATCCTCGCCGGGAAGGAGCGGATCGAACCTCCATAACACGCGCTGGGGACCGACCGTATCCGACAGCCTGCGGAAAGCTGCAACCGTCTCCGCGAGGGGAGGGACAGAGGGCTCTATATCCCGGGGGAACCCCGTTACGGTGAAATGGAACACGGAACGGTACCCCTCGCGCTCGATTCGGGAAAGGACGGGAAAGAACGGCCGGGGGTCGCGGGTCCAGAAGACGAACGCTGCGACGCGGTCCTTGTCGAGGGAGACCGCTGCCGGCTTGCCGGAGTAAGGATTCCGGTATTCGGCCACCCCCCTGGACAGGCACTCTTCGAACCAGTCCGCGTGGAAGGCGGGTACGTCGGTGCGGCGCGAGGCGCTGACGATGATGGGCGGGGTCACATCCGTATTCTATCACCCCGCCCGTCGGGTTTCCTTACCGCGCCACCCTCCGGTTGTGCTTCGCCCGGTAGATGTGCCTGCTCGCGTGATTTTGCCGGTGGTGGATCCTGGCCCGCTCGCGGCAGGTAAACGTTCCGTCCGCCTTGAGCCTGCGTTCCATCCGCTCGATCCGGAACTGCTCCCGTTCGAGGCGCATAGCCTCTCTCGGCGTGAGCGACCCGCTGTGCACCCCCTGGTAGATTCGCTTCTGCTGGTTCATCTGTCGCTGTCCGATACCCCCGGCTACCGCCGGAACGGCCATCGCCATCGCGAGTACGGCGGCCAGACCCGTCGCAAGTCCCCTTTTCATCTCTCCTTTCCTCCTTTCCGCATACGAAGCGGAGATCTTCTTTCACCAGGGGAAACCCGCGAAAATGGAAAAGGTTTCGGGAGGTTTTCTTTTCTTGACAGGGAGTATGCCTGCTGGTACATTTGCTTCTGTTTCAAATTTTGGGCAATTTGCTCAGGTTTGACACGTATTTCAAGAAGGAGGTACAGGCAATTGGCTCAAGGCACCGTGAAGTGGTTCAACGATGCGAAGGGATATGGCTTCATCGCCCAGGAAGATGGACCGGACGTATTCGTCCACTTCAGCGCGATCAAGGCGGAAGGCTTCAAGTCGTTGAAAGAGGGAGAGCGCGTTGAATTCGAGATCACAGATGGCCCCAAGGGACCGCAGGCGGCAAACGTCACCAAGGTGATCTAAAGACCGGGCGTATGCGGCCCGAGGGGGATTCCCCCACGAAAACAAAACCCCGGCGAGAGATCGCCGGGGTTTTTCCTTATATGGACCCGATGAAAACGCTTCCTCCCTTCGTTTCCTCGGTGCCGGAAGCGCGTGAGGTGCAGGAGCGCCTCCGTTTCCTGGTCAGGCACGTTCCCCTATCCGAAAAACCCGTAAGGCTCGTCGGTGCCGCCGACGTAACCTTCCTCGGCCGGAAAGAGGTGGTGGCGGCCGCCATCGTCTTATACGATATCGATTCCGGCTCCATCGTTGAGGAACGGCCGCCGTCTCGACATAACGATTGACGCCCACCACCACGGTCTCGCCCGCCTCGATCCGACCAAGACGAGCCGTGTTGCTCTCGACCAACTGGCGCTTCATGTAGTCGATTGCCGCCACTGCGCCGCCCATCTCATCGATCCGAGCCAGTTCCGCCCGCGCCCCGTCCTTCAAAGCTTCGACCTTGGCATCTACCGCCGGATTGCCGTCGAACAGGTCGCCGTATTCCAGGAGGTCGGTCTCGTAGGCCATGATCTGCTGCATCCTGAGCGACCACTGCTGGTCCCACGGCCGGGGCAACCCCAGCGCCTCGTTCCAGGCCGGCAGCTGCACGGCGCGCGCACGGGCCTTTTTCGACAACGTCACCGCCAGCATCTCGATCAGGATGCGGTAGACATTGTTTTCCGGCTGCTGCTCGGTCAGGCCCAGGCTGTTGACCTGCACGCCGTAACGGAAGCGCCGGTACTTCGGGTCGTCGACGCCGAAGCGCTCGCGGCAGATCTCGTCCCACAGCTCCACGAAGGCGCGCATCTTGCAGAGCTCGGTGACGAACCGGATTCCCGCGTTCACGAAAAAGGAAATCCGGCCGACCATTTCGGGGAAGTCCTTTGAAGCGACCTTCCCTTTCAGGTCATCCAGCACCGCGGTCGCCGTGGCCAGCGCATAGGCCA
>JBFFGP010000144.1:0-2924 GCA_041557435.1 Candidatus Deferrimicrobiaceae bacterium
CCTGCCGGACGGCGACGGGAATATGAAGGAGGGGAGTGACCGGCTCTCCGGATCGAGGGCCCGGAATTCCCGTCCGGTCAGGCATCGGAAGGATCGGAACCACCGGAAGGAAGAGCCGAGAAGACCTGACGGAGTTTTCCTCCCGACGGATCCCGGCGGGGCCGCTCTTCCGCCAAGTCGACGACGACCTCGCTCAGGCCTTGCGCGGACAGGAACTCCCGCAGGCGGTTCGCAACGTCGTTGCCTACCCGTGTCCGGTCATGGCCGGGGGCCTCTTCGAGTCGTATGCGCAGAAGAGCCGGACCGGACTGGAGGAGCTGGTAGCTTCCTACCCCGGGACTCTCTTCTACCACGGTGGCCAGGGCCATCGGCAGCAGAGGGACCGCTTCCCCCGAGGAAGACCGTAAGTTGAGGATTTCGTCCCGCCGCCCCTCCACCTGGATGGGCGGAAGCGGGCTGCCGCAAGGACACGGTCCGGGAATTTCCGTGACGCTGTCGCCGAGGTCGTACCGCACGATGGGCTGCACCCGGTTGGCCAGGTTGGTGAGCAGGGTGGTGTACGACGCCCGGCCTGGCGGAACCGGGCGGAACGAAGCGTCCACCGGCTCCAGGACCAGCCAGTCGGCGTTCAGGTGAAGGCGCCCGCGGTCGCAGTCGAACGCGATTCCCATGAATTCGGACGCCGCGTAGGTGTCCCGCACGGGACAACGAAACGCAGTGGAGATCCTTTCGCGGTTCGCCGGGGAGAGCCACTCCGCGGCGGTCAAGGCAAGCGCCGGAGCGATCGCAAGCGTTCCGGCCTCCTGTTCGCTCGCCAGGACGGACATCGCCGTGGGGTAACTTCCCAGAATCGCCGGCCGGAATCCGTTCAGTTCCCGCACCAGGTCGGGACGAGGAGTGAGCAGGGAGAGGGTCAGGTTCCTCCTCGACAGGCGAGGGAACCGCCGGCGGGCGAGGCCGTCGATCACGCTGCTCGTGAAATGCCCTCCCGTGGCGACGATCGCCGCTGTACGCCATCCCCCTCGAAGGTATGCCCGCAGCGTGCGGGAGGACAAAAGCGGAAGAAATCGGCGCACTGCGCCCAAGGCCAAATAAACGGACGCGGCCCCCTGGTCGTGTACGAAGACGGCGGGCCGGCCGGTGGTCCCCGACGTTGCGAATACGATGTAGCGACCCAGGTACCGGGTCCCGATGAGGTTCCGGTCGCCGACGAATCTCTCCACGCCGTCCCGCGTCACCTCCGGATCCGTTACCCATTCGTCGAAGTTCTCCATGAGTTCCTGCTTCGTCACAGGCGGGAGGGACCGCAGGTCCGGGACGGGTCCGGAAAGATGTCCGTACCGTCTCCGGTAGAAAGGGGACCGGGCCTTCGCGAATGCGATCATGGCGGCGAGGCGCGTCCGTTGCCGCTGCGAGAGGGACAAGGGATCCCCGCGAGATGCTCGCCAGGCGTCCCACGATGCGCGGACAAGATGTGGTCTGTCGCCTGTCTCCATCGTTTACGCGGAAGCCCCGTGCGATCCGGGACGGTACCGGCGGAAAACGAGTACCGCGGTGAGAAGGAGACTTGCCGCTGCGAGGACGATGAGCGCAACGAAAAGCCATGAGATTCCCGCCTTGACGGGGACGACGATCCGCAGGATCGAGATGGAGGACGATCGCAGGCCCGGGGAGAGGTCGGAGAGAAAGATTTCGTACAGGAGGTCGATTTCGGCCGTCTTGGGCTCCTTCCCGCCCAGCGGGAACCGGTGGATGATTTTTCGGATCTCCTTCGGAGCGATCCGATTGTCCTTGAGCACCTCTTTCGCCGCGGGGAAGAACTGTTCCGGCATCCTGAGCGGGTTCCCGTCCCCGTCGCCTAGCACCCGTTCGAATATCTCCTCATGCCGGCCGAGGGCGCGCCGGTCCGCATCGTAGAGTGTCGTCTCGAGCCGGAGCCTGTTGATGGGAAACCCCGAAGGAGCCTTGTGCCCCACGAAATTGTTTTTCACATGGATCGAGACGCATGCCTCATTCCTTTCCGTCGTGAGGGTGGCGCGGATCGGGAGGGCTCGAGCAAGGAGCTCGCGGGAGTGTCCTCCGACCATGTCGTGGCTGACGGGCCCCTTTTTCCTCGCCGGGTTGATGAACCGTGCGTCGAACAGCTCGGGCAGGTGGCAGAACTGGCAGTGTACGTTCTTTCCCCGGTAGAAGCTTTCCTCCCACTCGCTGTAGGTCGATAGGACGGAGACCCCGTGCTTGTTCCGGTATTCGTGGCACCCCGCACAGAAGACGGACCGGATATGCAGAGGGGCGAACTTCGTTTTGTGCGCTCCTTTTTTGGATTCCCCGGCCATTGGATAGGGGCCGAACTTGATCCCCGGGTTGACCAGGTACCGGGGGAAGCCGGCACCCTGTATGCCCTGTATCAGGAATTCCACGGAATGGCAGAAATCGCAGGTCACTCCTTCCTGGTCGAAAATCCCGGCTTTCGGATCGTCCGGGTCGAGGAAAAACCGGATGGGATTGTGACAATACTCGCAGGGGAGAGCCAGCTGAGGATTCTCTCGTCGGATCCGGTCGAGGGAGATCTGGAACAACGGACCGGTGGAGGCGGATGCGTGCTGAGAGGACCGCCATGTCCGGTAGATTTCCGGGTGACATTGCGAGCAGGTCGTCGCGGACTGGAAGTCTTCTTCTCCCCGCACTTCGCCGGGGAATGCGGCCAGCAGGAACCCCATCCCGAATGCCAGCAACCAGACGGTCGAGCGAAACGGCATGGCGAGTTTCCCTTTATCTATTTTACAGGAGGCGCTCGAATCTGCAAACGAACATCGCCGGTAGGGGCTTTTCCCTGCGGAATCAGGTGCTTCGCACGGGATTGAAGCTCTGCCGGGGGGAGAGTGGACACGTTTCGCAAAGTACAGTCTGTGAACGGAATTTCG
>JBFFGP010000145.1:0-2914 GCA_041557435.1 Candidatus Deferrimicrobiaceae bacterium
GGCGGGGTACCCGTGCATGTCCACGACGTGGCCTCGGTGACGGAAGGGGCCATGACGAGGCAGGGGGCGGTGACGCGGGACGGCAGGGGAGAGGTGGTCGCCGGGATGGTCATCATGCTCCGCGGCGAAAACTCCCGGGAGGTGGTCTCCCGGGTGAAGGAAGCGGTCCCCGCCATCCAGCGGTCCCTTCCGGAGAAGGCCCGGATCGAGGTCTTCTACGACCGGACCTCCCTGATCCAGGCCTGCATCCAGACGGTGGTCCGCGCACTCCTTCAGGGCGGATTCTTCGTGATCCTCGTTCTGTTTCTTCTTCTCGGGGAATTCCGGACGGCGATGGTCGTCGTCGCCGCTTTGCCCCTCACCTATCTCTGCGCGTTCCTGCTGATGGGGTGGGCCGGGATCACCGCGAACCTGATGAGCCTGGGAGGACTCGCGTTCTCGGTGGGCATGGTGGTGGACGCCTCGATCGTGATCGTGGAGAACATCCGCCGGCATCTTTCCGAACGGACCGGTCACGGGGAGAGGGTCCCGATCGCGGCCCGGGCGATCGCGGAGGTCTTCCGGCCGGTCGCCTTCTCCGTCCTCATCATCGTGATCGTCATGGTTCCCCTCTTCTCCCTCCAGGGGATCGAGGGGAAGATGTTCGCGCCGCTGGCCCTGACGATGATCCTGGCGATGCTCTCCTCGTTGTTCGTGGCTCTCACCGTCGTGCCGGTCCTTTCGGAGATGCTCCTGGGGAGCGCCCCGACGAAGGAATTCGGATTCGTCCGCCGGCTCCGGGAGGGGTACCTCGGGATTCTCGGAGCCGCAAGGCGATACAGATTCGTCACGCTGGCGGTCGCCGTCGCTTCCCTGCTGGCCGCGGGCGCAGCCGCGACCCGCATCGGCACCGAGTTCATGCCGTACTTGGACGAGGGATCGATCGCCGTCAACGTGATCCGTCTTCCGAACGCCTCTCTGGAGGGATCGGTCGCGGTGGCAGGGTTCCTGGAGAAACGTCTGCTGAAGAACTTTCCCGAGGTGTCGACCGTGGTGAGCAAGACGGGACGGGCCGAGATCTCCGAAGACCCGATGGGACCGGAGCAGACCGACCTCTTCATCATGCTCAGGCCCCGGGACCAATGGACGACGGGGAGGAGCAGGGAGCAGCTCGTGGAGTCCATCCAGGAGGATCTCTCCGCGGTCCCGGGGATCCGGATGTCCTTTTCGCAGCCGATCGCGCTCCGGGTGAACGAGCTGATCTCGGGCGTCAAGAGCGACCTCGCCGTGAAGGTGTACGGGGAGGACTTGGGAAAGCTGAAAGAATACGGCGATCGGATCGCCTCGGTTCTCACGGGGATCCCCGGGGCGCGGGACGTCAAGGTGGAGCAGGTCTCGGGGATGGAATTCGTGGAGGTGGAATGGGACCGCGCCGCGATGGCGCGGTTCGGAATCTCCGTGGCGGACGTGAACGACATGATCGAGACCGCGGTTGCAGGCAGGACGGCCACCCGCGTGGTCGAAGGACCGAAGCGGATCGATACCGTGGTCCGGTTTCCGGAAGCCTACCGGGCCGATCTGGGCTCCCTGCAGGGGATCCTCGTCGGGAACGGGGAAGACGTCCGCGTTCCCATCGGACGTCTCGCGAGGATCCGGACCGTCGAGGGACCGGCGCAAATTACGCGCGAAAAGGGGATCCGCAGGGTGGCGGCCGAGGCGAACGTCCGCGGAAGGGATCTCGGCGGCTTCGTTCGTGAAGCGCAGGGCAGTCTCGCGGCTCTCGAACAGGAATTGCCACCGGGGTATTTTCTCGAGTACGGGGGGCAGTTCGAGAACCAGCAGCGGGCGATGCGGCGCCTCTCGCTCGTCGTTCCGCTGGCACTCCTCCTGATCCTGTTTCTTCTCTACCTGGCTCTCGGCTCGATGCGGGATTCCCTCCTCGTGTTCCTTGTCCTTCCGTTCGCGCTGGTGGGAGGGATCCTGGCCGTGTGGGGGGCCGGGATCCATCTTTCGGTCTCTGCCGCGGTGGCATTCATCGCTCTTCTCGGCATTGCGGTCCAGAACGGCGTCGTCCTGGTGAGCTTCTTCCGCCAGCTCCGGGAGGAAGGAAAACCCGTGGACGAGACGGTGGAGACCGGCTGCGGTCTCCGGTTCCGCCCGTTGCTGATGACCGCGCTGACCAGCCTCATCGGCTATCTGCCTCTGCTGTACGCCTCGGGGCCGGGCGCCGACATCCAGAGACCGCTTGCGGTGGTCGTCATGGGAGGGCTTGTTACCTCCACCCTGCTGACCCTCATCGTGCTGCCGACGGTGTACGGATGGATCGAGGGAAAGGCGGAGAAAGAGAAACAGGTTCCATCGGGGATTCCGACCAAAGCGGTATCTTGATTGTCGGCCGTCATGAGAATTGGAATACGGGTTGAGAGGGAATTGTTGTGCAGCTCGGGCCCTCCTTGAAACATGCTTCGGGGGAATGACGGGATTGAGCGATGATGCCGTGTGTCCCATTTTGGTCCAAAATTTACGGAAGCCATACAAAACCTTCATAAATCTACGGAATGTGTAGTTTTGGCATGGCTATAAATATATGATAAATTTAATGATTCAAGTGCCTTATGGTTTCGGATGGGCTTGAGGGGGTGGTGGGGAGACCCGTGGGGGTTCGAGTCCCCCCTTCGGCACCATGGCAATGCCGACAGGGAATCCGGACAGGCGCCCGGTTCCCTTTTTTCTGAAAATGGCGAAAGTGGCTGATTTGTGGCTCGCGGCCGGAAAATCCACGGTCTCGTAATCATTGGGGCCGGTCAGTCACATTGTCCAAGATACGGGTGACCAATCATTGGGGCCGGTCAACACTGTTCATCGAGCCAAGCAGTCCGTGGGAGAACGGATTCGTGGAGTCGTTCATCGGGAAGCTGCGGGACGAGCTCTTGAA
>JBFFGP010000146.1:0-2850 GCA_041557435.1 Candidatus Deferrimicrobiaceae bacterium
CCGGGAGAGTATGGAGGTCGATCCCCACGACATCCGCCCCGTACAGGTCGAGCGCGCGTTTCAGCTCGATGGACGTATAAGTCCTGTCCCCGACGGTGACGGACTCGACGCCGGACCAGAGCGGCCCAAATTCTTTCTCTATCAGCACTTTTTCGCTAGATTCCCCCGACATCCCTTCCCCCGAACGGATCTCCGGCTACAAGCACCTGTTCGCCAAGGATTTATATGTACACTCCCGCTTCCGGGCATGTCAAGGCAAACCGAAATGCCATTTTATGTTGGAACGAAAACCGTTTGGATTTCCGATGGATACCTCCTTGACACCTCGGCCGGCCAGCGGATACAATTCGCAAACCTTCAAAGTGTAGTTCCCGAAAAAGCCAAGGAGGGCGGTCCGGATGAAAACGGCCACTTCGAGGAAGCTTTTCCGTCAGGCGCAAAAAGTGATCCCCGGGGGAGTCAACTCGCCCGTCCGGGCGTTCCGGTCGGTCGGGGGGACGCCCCTGTTCGTCGCGAAAGCTGCGGGTGCCACCATAACCGATGCGGACGGGAACACCTTCCTCGATTACGTCTCCTCCTGGGGGCCGATGATCCTCGGACACGCCCACCCCGGGATCGTCTCCGCCATCCGCAGGGCCGCGGGCAGGGGGACAAGCTATGGAGCGCCTACGGCCGGGGAGATCGAGCTTGCCAACCTCATCCGGAAGGCATTCCCCTCGATCGAGAAGGTCCGGCTCGTCTCCTCGGGGACCGAGGCGGCGATGAGCGCGGTCCGGTTGGCGCGGGGGGTAACGGGTCGGGACAAGATCGTGAAGTTCGAGGGGTGCTATCACGGACACGCCGATCCGATGCTTGTCAAGGCCGGTTCGGGAGCGCTCACCTTCGGACAGCCGGACTCCCCGGGCGTCCCGGAAGACACGGCGAAATACACCCTGACCGCCACCTTCAACGACGCCTATTCCGTGCGGCGGCTCTTCGACCGGAACCGGGGGGAGATCGCCGCCGTGATCGTAGAGCCGATTCCCGGCAATATGGGCGTGGTTCTGCCTGCCCCCGGGTTTTTGGACGAACTGCGGGAAATCACCCGCACGGCGGGGGCCCTCCTCATCTTCGACGAGGTGATCACCGGCTTCCGGGTGGCCTTCGGAGGAGCGCAGGAGCTGTTCGGGATAGAGCCCGACCTGACCGTCCTCGGGAAGATCATCGGCGGCGGGCTGCCCGTGTGGGCGTTCGGCGGGAAGCGCGACGTGATGGCCGCGCTCTCCCCTGAGGGCCCCGTCTACCAGGCGGGTACCCTTTCGGGGAACCCCCTGGCCGTGGCCGCAGGGGTAGCCGCCCTTACCGAGATTTCGAAAAAGGACACCTACCGGAAACTCGACGGAAAGGCCGACTACTTGGGCGAGAGGCTCCAGGGGGTGTTCCAGAAGGCAGGCGTCCCCACCTGGACCAACCGGGTCGGGTCGATGTGGACCACCTTTTTCCAGGAAGGCCCCGTCGTGGACTACGGGACGGCGAAGAAAAGCGATACGGCTGCCTACGGAAGATACTTCCACGCGATGCTTGCCCGGGGGATCTACCTCGCCCCCTCTCAGTTCGAGGCAGGGTTCGTCTCCCTGGCGCACAGCCGGAAGGATCTCGACAGGACGATCCGGGCGGCGCGGGAAGCGCTATCGGTCAGGTCCGCCCGCCGGTGACCAGGGCCTTGTAGGGATATCCCGGCGATGCGAGCGCGGTTTTCCGGTTGACTGCCCTTCGGGGATTGTGATAGGTAACTGAGGTTTCTCGACGTGACCGAAAAACAGGACCGAAGGGAACTTTTCCGGGAGCTGGGCAAGTACAGCGCCCTGGGCCTGGAACTGGCCATTTCCGTCGTCCTCGGGCTGGCGGTCGGGCATTACCTGGACAAGTGGCTCGGAACCGGTCCCTGGATGACGGTTATCTGGCTCGGGATCGGATTCGCGGCGGGCGTGCGGAGCCTGTACCGGGCCGCCGTCCGTTCCGGGAAAGACCTGGAGAAAAAAGAAGAAGAGAACAAGAGGAAGCCCGGTGGAAGGTAACAGGCCCGGCGGAACGGGCGGGGCAGCGGCGGAAGGCATCGGGGTCCCCCGTGAGAGGGAGGGAGCGGGCATTCTCACGTCCCGTTCCCTGGAGAGGAAGATCCTTCTCTCCGGAGTGGTGATCCTGGCCGGCATCGCGATCGTCGGACAGTACCGGATGCTCCCGGGTGCAATATGCGGCGCGGCGATCGCGTACGCGAACTTCTACATGATCCGGAAGATCCTGGGGAAGGCGTTCTCGATCGAAGGGGGCATAAAGAAAGGGTTCGTCGTCCAGTACGTTCTGAAGTTCCTCGCCCTGGTGGCCGCGGTGTACCTCGTGGTCCGATCAGGGCGGTTCGACATCCTGGGGTTCCTGCTCGGCCTGTCGGCGCTGTTTTTCGGCGTCCTGCTCGAGGGGACATCCCGGGCGGTGGAGACAAAGTGAGGTTTCGGAGGGCTCACATGACCCGCAGATGGCTGGTTGGGTTTCTGGGGTTTTTCCTTCTGCCTGCCACGGCACTGGCGGCCGGGGCCGGGGGTCACGAGGCCTTTTCCTGGTTCAACCTCCTCCCCCTCGACATTCCCCAATATGTCCTTTCCGCGATCATGATCGCGGTCCTTCTCGTCGTGGTCTCCGCGGTAGTCTTCGGAAGGAAGAAGCCGGCCGACCTGGTCATCCCCGAGCCGCGGTTTACATTGCGCAACCTGTTCGAGCTCATCATGACGTTCCTGGTTAGCCTTGCGGAGGACATCATCGGGCACAAGGCGAAGAAGTACGTCCCCCTGCTCGTCACCTGCTTCACCTTCATCC
>JBFFGP010000147.1:0-2847 GCA_041557435.1 Candidatus Deferrimicrobiaceae bacterium
GACTCCCTCCTTTTCCGGATGCCGTCCTACGGGTTGACCATTCTCCGATTCGGGGGTGCCCTATGTGTATACAGTATACGGATGGCGGAGCGGTGTCAATCGGAATTCCGATGGGGAGGTTTCGTCGGCCGATTCCGGTCGACGTACCGTTTCCGCGAAACGGGAAAACGGCAAACTCTTGATAATTTTAGGATACTTCGATATCGTTGTGGCGTCGAGCGAGGATTCCCTGCCATGATGGAACGGATCGATTGGATCGTGGAGGAGCGGGAGGGGAACAGCAGGCTGGACCGGTTTCTCCGGATCCGCCTCCCCGGTCTTCCGGCGAAAAGCATCCGGTTCGCGATCGAGGCCGGAGAGGTCCGTGTCAACGGGATGCCGGGGGAAAAGGGGGAATCGCTGCGCGTCGGGGACCGGGTTTTCGTGAACCGGATCGCCGAGGAACGGGACTGGCTGCCGTGGCCGGGGGAGCTTCCGGGCGCATCGGTCCTGTACGAAGACGAGTGTGTGGCGGTCCTGGAAAAGCCGCCGGATGTCCATACGGAACCGCAGAGGCCGATCGAGAAGGGGACGCTGGCGGGATTCCTCCTCCACCGGTATCCGATCGTCGAGCAGATCTCCCCGACCCCCGGCCTGACACTTCTGACACGCCTCGACTATGCGACCAGCGGGGCGATTCCCGCCGCGCTCAACGAACCGTCGTTCGCCCGCCTGATCCGGGAACGGGAGCAGGGGCGGATCCGGAAGGTCTATGCATGCGTCGTGGCGGGCCGTCTGAGGGAAGAAATGGTGCTGTCCGGGAGGATCGACAGCGGCGGGGGAGCGAAGGTCAAGGTCCTTTCGGGAAGTCGGGAAATGGATCCGCTCCGCTGGACGACCGTCACCCCGATTCGGGAAGGGGAGAACGCAACCCTGGTCCGAGCGTCGATCTGCCGGGGGAAGCGGCACCAGATCCGGGCGCACCTGGCGGCGGCCGGTTTTCCCATCCTCGGAGACCGGCGGTACTCCGCGGTGCCCCCGATGGGCCCGGGGAAGGAGCGCCTGATGCTTCACGCAAGCGAGGTGGAATTCCCCCATCCGCGGACAGGGAGCCTCGTCCGTGTCGTGTCACCGCCTCCCGGGGAGTTCCAGGTTATCTGAGGGAGGAGAGCGCTTCCTCGAGGGCGACCAGCTCTTCCCGGTCGGCGGGAAGCTCTTCCTGGTATTTCCTGTAGAGGGCCAGGTCGGCTTCGTCCACATAGCGGTTGCGAAGGGGGTTCACGGCCAGCGACTGCTTGGCGTCGACCGCCTGGAGATGCCATTCCTTTGCTTCGATCTTCGCCCGGAGCTGCTCGATCCGCGAGAGAAGCTCCTCCCGGTCGCCCTGCGGAGCCGTTCCGGCGGCCGTGGGAATGGCCTGTGCGCCCGATTCGCCCTCGGGAGGGAGCGGGGAAGCCTCGAGGACCGACAACGTTCCGGCCGATTTCGCAGCCTCGCTCACCTCCCGGACCGCCGATTTTCGGCTGGCCCGGGGCACGTTGGACAGCTGGTCGGTAAAATGGATCGTACCCTGTTCGTCCACCCAGCGGTAGATATCCGCCACGGCGGGGGTTGCGCAAAAGAGCAGAAGCGCCAGCCAAACGCGCAGGGCATGCCGGAAACCGGAGCCGGAGAGGATCGATCGGGTGGAGCGTTCCGTCTCGGAGTCCATCACCGGTACATGTAGACGGTGAGGATGACCGCGATCGATCCGGCCACGAGAAAGGCGATGGGAATCAGAACCGTCGATTCCATGCCTTTCATCGTACAATAGGGAGATTCCGGAAGCAACGAAGAGCTGGTGTGCCCCGGGCCCATGGGGGGGGAAACATAGTTTGCCAGATTTGGCGCGGATTGTCCTATAATCCAAGAATTATCATCCTTCAGAGGGTACCGGATGCCGTTGCTGAAAATCGAGGATATCCACTTGTCGTTCGGCGGGGTGAAGGCGATCAATGGCGTATCCATCGATGTGGAAAAAGGGAGGATCCACGCGATCATCGGTCCGAACGGGGCGGGGAAGACCTCGATCTTCAACTGCATCTCCTCGGTCTACCGGCCCCAGCAGGGAACGGTCTATTTCGAGGAGCGGAAGATCACGGGGATAAGCCCCCACCGGATCGCCAGCCTGGGAATCGCGCGGACCTTCCAGAACATCGCCCTGTTTCACCACATGACCGTGCTGGACAACCTGATGCTCGGGAGACACCTCTTCCTCAAATGCGGGGTCTTCCTGGGCGGGCTCTACCTCGGCCCGGCCCGGAGGGAGGAGATCGAGAACCGGAAGGTGGTCGAGGATATCATCGACTTTCTCGAGATCGAGAATATCCGGAAAAAGCCGGTCGGCACACTCGCCTACGGGCTCCGGAAGCGGGTGGAACTGGCCCGGGCGCTCTCCCTCAAACCGAAACTGCTGCTCCTCGACGAGCCGATGGCCGGGATGAACCTCGAGGAAAAGGAGGACATGGCCCGCTTCATCCTCGACATCAACGAGGAGTGGGGGGTGACGATCCTGCTCATCGAGCACGACCTGGGGGTCGTGATGGACATCAGTCACCGGGTGAGCGTCCTCGACTTCGGGGTCAAGATCGCGGATGGGGAACCGGCCGAAGTGGCGCAGGATCCGCACGTGATCCGCGCCTATATCGGGGAGGATGACAGCTTCCTCCGGAGCCTGGAAAGCGGATGAGCACCATACGGAACATCCTCGGGCAGTACGACACGTTTCCGAAGCTCCTCCAGCGGAACGCGGGGCGGTTCGGCGACCGGAAGATCGCCATGCGGGAGAAGGAGTTCGGGATCTGGCAGGAGTTCACCTGGAAGGAGTAC
>JBFFGP010000148.1:0-2833 GCA_041557435.1 Candidatus Deferrimicrobiaceae bacterium
CGGGACTAATCGTCGGCACCGCGGGAGAGAAGGTGCTGCGGTTTCTCCCGCCATTGACAGTCACCGACGGGGAAATTCGCCAGGGTCTCTCGATTCTCAAGGATTCCCTACCGAAGGAGGGCCGGGTGTGAAAAAGGATCTCCTGCGGGTTCTCGATCTTACCGGGCGCGATCTCCGTTCCCTTGTCTCTTCCGGGCGGGCATGGAAGCGGAGGTGGGGAAAACGGGTCGGTCCGCGCCCGCTCGCGGGCAAGTCGCTCGCGATGGTGTTCCAGAAAGCTTCCACGCGGACCCGGGTGTCGTTCGAGGTGGGGATGACCAGGTTGGGGGGGCACGCTCTCTTTTTATCGCCGGCGGACACCCAGATCGGGCGGGGGGAACCCGTCCGGGACACGGCGCGTGTTCTGTCCCGGTACGTTGACGGAATCATGATACGGACGTTCTCCCACGACGTTGCCGAGGAGATAGCTCACGCTTCGTCCGTTCCCGTGATCAACGGGCTGACGGACGACCACCACCCTTGCCAGGTTCTCGCCGACCTGATGACCGCCCAGGAACGCGGCCTCGACCTCCGCAGGATGCGGGTTGCCTATGTCGGCGACGGGAACAACGTGGCGAACTCCTGGGTCGAATCGGCCCATCTCCTTGGGTTCACGCTCCGCATCGCCTGCCCGAAGGGGTACGAGCCTTCCGCGAGGGTCCGCCGGGAAGCAGAGGCGATCGGGAGAGGGGACGTGCGGGTGCTCCGGGACCCGGTCGAGGCGGCAAGGGGAGCGAATGTTCTGTACACGGATGTGTGGACGAGTATGGGACAGGAGAAGGAGCGGCGGAAACGTCTCGCGGCGTTCCGCGGTTACCAGGTCGACGCGGACCTGCTCCGGACGGCCGCGAAAGGGGCGATCGTGATGCACTGCCTCCCCGCCCACCGCGGTGAGGAGATTACCGACGAGGTGATCGAGGGGTCCCAATCCGCGGTGTTCGACGAGGCCGAGAACCGGCTGCACGTGCAGATGGCCATCCTGGAGAAGCTCATCCCGCACTGAGCGGGGGGGGAGGAAAACGTGGGAAAGGTAAAGAAGGTCGTGCTCGCGTATTCGGGGGGGCTCGACACCTCGGTCATCCTCCGGTGGCTGATCGAGACGTACGATTGCGAGGTGATCGCTTTCGTGGCGGATCTGGGCCAGGGGGAGGAGATCGGACCCGTACGCGCCAAGGCGAAGAAGACCGGTGCCTCGAAGGTATACGTGGAAAACGTACAGGACGAGTTCGTCCGGGATTTCCTCTACCCCGCTATCATGGCAAACGCGGTATACGAGGGATCGTACCTCCTCGGGACGTCCATCGCACGGCCTCTCATCGCGAAGAAACAGATCGAGGTGGCGCGCAGGGAAAAGGCGGAGGCCGTGTCGCACGGCTCGACGGGTAAGGGAAACGACCAGGTGCGTTTCGAGCTCACCTACTACGCGCTCATGCCCGGCATTCGCGTAATCGCCCCGTGGCGGGAGTGGGAATTCCGGTCGCGGACCGATCTGGTGAATTACGCGAAAAAGCATAGAATCCCGACCCCGGTGACGGTGCGGAAGCCGTACTCGAGCGACCGGAATCTCATGCATATCAGTTTCGAGGGGGGTATCCTCGAGGACCCGGCAGTGGAGCCGCCGGAGGACATGTTCGTCCTGACGCGCTCCCCGGAAAAGGCTCCGGACAGGCCGGTATACGTGATGGTCGATTTCGTCCGGGGGGTTCCCGTGGGGGTGGACGGGAAAAAGATGGGACCCGCGAAGCTCCTGGCGTACCTGAACCGGTTGGGGGGAATCCACGGGATCGGCCGCGTGGACCTGGTGGAGAACCGGTATGTGGGGATCAAATCCCGCGGAGTGTACGAGACCCCCGGGGCGACCATCCTCCACGTAGCGCACCGGGCCGTCGAGTCGATCACCCTCGATCGGGAGGTGATGCATATCCGGGACTCGCTGATCCCCAAGTTCGCCGAGCTCATCTACTACGGGTACTGGTACTCCCCGGAGATGGAACTGCTCAAGGGAATGGTGGAGAAGAGCCAGGAGAACGTGACAGGCACCGCCCGGGTCAAGCTGTATAAGGGGAACTGCATCGTCGTGGGGCGGACAAGCCCCGTATCGCTCTACCGGACCGATTTTGCCACCTTCGAGAAGGAGACGGTGTTCGACCAACGCGACGCGGAAGGGTTCGTGAAGATCAATGCCCTCCGACTCAAGATCCAGGCGATGCTGCGAAGCGGGAAGGGGTGACATGGCGAAGAAAAAGAAACCATGGAGCGGCAGGTTCGACGGACCGATCGATGCCTTCGTCGAGGAGTTCACGGCGTCGATCCCCTACGACGTTCTCCTGTACCGGCACGACATCGAGGGAAGCATTGCGCATGCGCGGATGCTCGGGAGGCAGAAGATCATTCCGCAGGGGGAGGCAAAACGGATCGTCGCTGCCCTGACGGCCATTCGGGAGGAGATCGAGGCGGGGAAGATCTCGTTCGACCTTTCTCAGGAAGACGTTCATATGGCGGTGGAGCAGTTCCTGACCCGGAGATTGGGGAAAGTCGGGGGGAAGATCCACACCGGGAGGAGCCGGAACGACCAGGTGGCGCTGGACCTGCGGCTGTACCTGCGCGATTCGATCGACGACATCGTTTTGCTGATGGACAAGTTCAAGGAGACCGTCCTCGCGCGCGCGGAGGAGCTTTTCGGCGTCGTGATGCCGGGGTACACGCATGTGCAGAAAGCCCAGCCGGTCCTCTTCTCCCATCACCTGCTCGCCTACTACGAGATGCTCTCGCGGGACCAGGAAAGATTTCGGGA
>JBFFGP010000149.1:0-2802 GCA_041557435.1 Candidatus Deferrimicrobiaceae bacterium
GACCGCGCCGTCTTCCACTTCCTTGTGCGGCCACACCTTGACATTCGCCTTGACGACCGCCTCGGTCCCGATGCGGCAATGATCGCTGATCACGGCGCGTTCGGCCAGGAACGCACGTCCCCGGATCTCGCAATCCGAGCCGATGATGTTCTCGAGGAGCCTGGCCCCCTTGTGGATCCTGGTCCGGGGCCACACGACCGAAGACTGAAGAACCGCACCCTCCTCGACGGTGCATC
Organism: Candidatus Deferrimicrobiaceae bacterium; assembly: GCA_041557435.1. Lineage (GTDB taxonomy): Bacteria > Desulfobacterota > Deferrimicrobia > Deferrimicrobiales > Deferrimicrobiaceae > JBFFGP01. The sequence continues at coordinate 237 of JBFFGP010000149.1, forward strand.
CGTCTCCGATCACCACGTTCTCCAGGGAGACGCCGGCCTCCACGACGCAATCTTTCCCGATCACGACGTTCTGCAGGTCGGAGGTGAAGTCTACGCGGGAATTCTCGCCGATCCACACGTTCCCGGCGCCGGTTTTCTTTCCTTCGAACTCCATCTCCACCTTCCCGGAGAGAATGTCCAGGTGGACGTTCAGGTACTCATCCAGGTTTCCCACGTCCTTCCAGTACCCTTCCGCGATATATCCCAGAAGCCGGTCTCCCCGCGACAGCATCTCCGGAAAGACATTCTTGCTGAAGTCGAAGCTCTTCCCCGGCGGGATGAGGGAGAGCACCTCCGGCTCCAGGATGTAGATCCCCGTGTTCACCGTGTCGGAGAAGACCTCCCCCCACGACGGCTTCTCGAGGAACCGGGCGATCCGGCCGTCGTCTTCCGTGATGACGATGCCGTACTGGAGCGGGTTGGGAACGCGCGTGAGCACGATCGTGGCTGCGGCCTTGCGGTCCCGGTGGAACTCGATCGCCCGGGAGAGGTCTATATCGGTGATGATATCGGCACTGATAACCAGGAACGTTCCGTCGATCCGGTCCTCGGCGTTTTTTACGGCTCCCGCCGTTCCGTAATCGGTCTCCGCGCTGATGTAGCTGATCCGGACGTCCCAGGGATCCCCGGACCCGAAGTAGGAGGTGATCTTCTCGGGATAGAAATACAGAAGCACTTCGAGATCGGTGATCCCGGCGCGCTTTAGGAGCTGCACGACGTGTTCCATCATCGGGCGATTGGCCACGTATGCCATCGGTTTGGGCAGATTTTCCGTGATCGGGCGAAGCCTCGTCCCGAATCCTCCGGCCATCACGACCGCTTTCATCCCCAAAAGCCTCCTCGCCGTGGAATACGGATCACAACATACGGAAGAGCCTGGTCACCCCGAAATACCCGAACGAGAGCGCGAAGAAGAAGAGGAACAGGGCGCAGGAGCCAACGATCCACCGGTAGACGCGATCGGTAAACCTGCTTCTCCCCGCGGACACTGCGAAGCCGATGAAAAGGTACCAGACGGCATCGGCCAAGATGTGTCCGGCGAAGAACAGGGCGACCCCCGCGGCGCCGAGCTCCCGGGCGATGACGAGATACCCAAGGCCGATCGTAGCCCACCAGATCGTCCAATACGGGTTCGATATCGACGCCACGACGCCGGAGAGAACGGGGCGGAAAAACTCCCCTCTCCTGATGGGCTTCTCGCCCGGTTCGCGTTTGTTCTCCTTGCCGCTCACATCGAGCCTGAGCGTCCGGACTTCGCGTGCCATCCCCACTGCCATCCAGAGAAGCATCGCCCCCCCCGCCAGAGCGATCGCCGTCGTCGCCACCTCCCCCCGCACCCATTCCGCCAGACCGAGCAGAATGAGCGCGAGAAGACCGGCCTCGAGAACTCCGTGCCCCAGGATGAGAAGCGGAGCCGCCACGAACCCCTGCCGAGTCGTGTCCCGGATGGTCACGGCAAGGAGCGGGCCCGGCATCAGGGCGCCCGACAGGGCGATGATGAATGACGAGAGGAATATGGCGGCGGGGGTCGCGAAATTCATATACACTTTATAACACAACATGCTTCCCGATATTGCGGAACACACCGCAGTGCAGGGACATTCCGCGGAGCAGCAGCGTCCCGCTCCCCGCCGCTTTCCCGGAGGATCCGGTGAACCGTGGACCCGTTCCCACCGTAGACGTCATCATCGAAGTCGAGGGGAAGATCGTCCTCATTCGAAGGAAATATCCTCCGCCGGGATGGGCCATCCCCGGGGGGTTCGTCGACGCGGGGGAACGGGCGGAAAACGCCGCAGTGCGGGAGGCCAGGGAGGAGACGGGGCTTTCGGTGACCCTTACCGCCCTGCTTGGCGTATATTCCGATCCGGCGCGTGACCCCCGTCGCCACACGATCTCCACCGTGTACGTCGCCACGGCGGAGGGGTCGCTTTCGGGGGGAGACGACGCCTCCGAGGCCCGTCTGTTCGGGGAGCAGGACCTTCCCTCCCCCCTCGCGTTCGATCACGCGATCATTCTGTCCGACTATTTCCGCTTCAAGAAGACGGGGAAAAAACCCCTCTAGAAGTGTCTCCTCTCCCGGTGCGAAAGGGCGCAGCGGGGGGTTCCTCGAAGCGGCCTGTGGAGCGAGATGGAGATTGCGGCGAGCGGAACCGGCAGCGAGCGGGCGATAGGTTGCGAGCGTAGCTGAGAGGAAGCCCCGCGCGAGCCCCTAGCACCGGGAGGAGCGCACGGACAAGCCCCCACCGGGGACATTCCTGTTGAGCGGGGACACTCCTGGATTTCTCGTCGAATGAAACAGGAGTGTCCCCGCCCAGCCCTTCGTCGTGGACTGCGGTCCCGTTGTAGTCTTACCGAATCCTTCCTCAGGACCGTCCCCTACCGGAGAGCCTTGATGGCCTCCTCGATGCGGTCGATCCCCTTCTCGATGTTTTTCATCGACGTCGCGTACGACAGCCTCTGGTAGTCGTCCGCCCCGAATGCCACCCCGGGAACGGACGCAACCTTGTGGTCCTCCAGCAAATAGGCC
>JBFFGP010000150.1:0-2755 GCA_041557435.1 Candidatus Deferrimicrobiaceae bacterium
ACGGGGGATCGCGTTGTTCGAGATCGAGGGACGGTTTGCCTTCGCCGATCTGCCCGGCTATGGATTCGCCCGGGTCTCCCGGGAGGAGCGAAACGCCTGGAAGGTCCTGGTAGAAGGGTATTTTTCCACCTGCCGCATGCTTCGCAAGGTGTACCTCCTGGTGGATATCAGGCGGGGTCCGGAGGAGGAGGAGAGGATGCTCGCGGAATACCTCTCTTCCCTTCGGCTTCCGTACCGATGGGTGGGCATGAAGGTCGATAAAGTGAAGCCGAGAGAGATCGCCGTTCTTTCGTCTCGTTTTACCGGGTCGCAGTGGCTCGATGAGGGAGGCCCCGTAGCGCTGGTCTCCGCGAGGAAACGGACGGGGATCGACCTCCTCTGGCGGGATATCCGGGCGGTTTTTTCCTCTTGATTTCAACGGGGGGAAAGGATACGATTTCCGGGTTCTAAACCGGCTCAAGTCCTGCCAGGATCGCAATCTCACTCGACAGTCCGGCGGCCTCCCGGCGGGCATGGAGGACACCCGTTGTTCACAGTCACCGAGAACAAAGAAATCGCCAAGGACGTCTTCTTCCAGAAGATCCAGGCGCCCCGGGTCGCGCGCAAGAGGAAGGCGGGGCAGTTCCTCGTGATCCGGAAGGGGGAGATGAGCGAACGGATCCCCTTGACCATCGTGAATTCAGACCCCGCCGAAGGGACGGTGACCATCATCTACCAGGTGGTCGGGAAGTCCACCGCGGAGCTTGCCAAGGTGATGCCCGGGGAGACCATCCAGGATGTCGTCGGTCCCCTGGGGCTGCCGACGCACGTCGAGAACTTCGGCACCGTCGTCGGCATCGGCGGTGGGATCGGCGCGGCCCCCCTGCTCCCCATCGCGACGGCCATCAAGAACGCCGGGAACCGGCTGATCTCGATCGTCGGGGCAAGGACGAAAGACCTCCTCATTCTCGAGGAAGAGATGAAGGCGATCAGCGACACGCTGGTCGTTACAACCGACGACGGCTCCTACGCCAAGAAGGGATTCGTCACCGCGGCTCTGCAGGAACTGATCGACGCCGGGGAGAAGATCGGTCTGTGCATCGCCATCGGGCCGGTCCCCATGATGCGGGCGGTGGCCGATGTGACCCGGCCCCACGGGATCAAGACGGTGGTGAGCCTGAACCCCATCATGGTGGACGCCACGGGAATGTGCGGCGCGTGCCGGGTGACCGTGGGAGGGACGACCAAGTTCGTCTGCGTCGACGGTCCGGAGTTCGACGGGCATGAGGTCGATTTCAAGGAACTGACCCTGCGCAACCGCGCCTACCTGAAGGAAGAACAGGTGGCAATGGAACGTTATGAGCACAAGGACGGCAAGTGCGCGGGGACGAAGGCCCCGGCAGGCGCCCCGGGCGCCGCGCCCGTGACGACGGGAGGGAGTAGGTAATGGCCGACGCGAAGCCGACACCCAGACCCAAGCCGTTCAGCATCCCCCGGCAGCCGATGCCGGAGCAGCCTCCGGAAGTGAGGAGGAACAACTTCCGGGAAGTCCCCTTCGGCCTCACCCCCGACCTGGCCATCATGGAGGCGTCCCGCTGCATCCAGTGCAAGAACCCCGCGTGCGTCAAGGGGTGCCCGGTCAATATCAAGATCCCCGAGTTCATCGACCTCGTGCGGCAGGGGAAGTTCGTCGAGGCCGCCCGGAAGATCAAGGAGGACAACACTCTCCCCGCGGTGTGCGGCCGCGTCTGCCCCCAGGAGGAGCAGTGCGAGATGCCGTGCGTCCTGAGCAAGAGGGGCGAGCCGGTCGCCATCGGCCGCCTGGAGCGGTTCGTCGCGGACTTCGAGCGGGTTACGGGGAACGTGGTGATCCCGGAGGTTTCGCCGCCCACGGGCAAGCGCATTGCGATCGTCGGTTCCGGCCCTGCCGGCCTTACCGTCGCGGGGGACCTCGTCCAGATGGGGCACGACGTCACCATCTTCGAGGCTCTGCACAAGCCGGGCGGAGTGCTCATGTACGGCATACCGGAATTCCGCCTCCCGAAGGACATCGTACAAGCGGAAGTCGATTACATCTGCAGCCTCGGCGCCAAGCTCGAGTACGATGTCGTCATCGGAAAGACAATCACGATCGACGAACTCCTGGAGGAGGAAGGGTTCGATGCCTGCTTCATCGGCACCGGGGCAGGGCTTCCGTACTTCATGAACATCCCCGGGGAGAACCTGAACGGGATCTATTCGGCCAACGAGTACCTGACCCGCTCCAACCTGATGAAGGCCTACCTGTTTCCCGAGGCCGACACGCCGGTGATGAAGGGCAAGCACGTCGCGGTGGTCGGGGGGGGGAACGTGGCGATGGACGCCGCCCGGACGGCCCTCCGGATGGGCGCCGAGAAGGTATACGTCGTCTACCGGCGATCGAAGAAGGAGATGCCCGCCCGCATCGAGGAGATCCACCACGCCGAGGAGGAGGGGATCGAGTTCCACCTTCTCACCAACCCCCTCCGGTTTCTCGGGAACGAGGAGGCGTGGGTCACCGAGGCCGAGTGCCAGAGGATGGAGCTGGGCGAGCCCGACGCGTCGGGCCGCCGCCGCCCCGTGCCCGTCAAGGGATCGGAGTTCCGCCTCGCGGTGGATATGGTCGTCATGTCGATCGGAAACGGGGCGAATCCCCTCGTCCCCGCCACGACCCCGGGACTCGATACGAACAAATGGGGAAACATCCTGGCCGACCAGGAGACCGGCAAGACGAGCAAGAAAGGCGTGTTCGCCGGCG
>JBFFGP010000151.1:0-2733 GCA_041557435.1 Candidatus Deferrimicrobiaceae bacterium
CTCTCGGGCGGGCCCGCCAGCGTCTACGAGGAGGGAGCCCCGAGGATTTCCAGGGAAATAGTGACGATGGGGGTACCGGTCCTCGGGATCTGCTACGGGATGCAGCTCATCGCCCACCTCATGGGCGGGAAGGTGGCGAAAACCGGGGAACGGGAATTCGGGTTCGCCAACATCCGGGGGCAGTGGGGAAACCCCCTGTTCCTCGGGATCGAGGAGTTCCGTCACAACATGACGATCCAGGTGTGGATGAGCCACGCAGACCGGATCGAGGAGTTGCCGAAAGGGTTTCGCGCGATCGCCCAATCGGAAAACTCTCCCGTGGCCGCGATGACGGACGATGCGAACCGGATCTACGGCGTCCAGTTTCACCCGGAAGTTGCGCACACTCCCAAAGGGAAGGAGATCCTGGCCAACTTCCTCTTCCGCGTCTGCGGGCTGTCCCCCCTGTGGACGATGCATTCCTTCGTCGAGGCAAGCGTTGCCACGATCCGCCGGCTGGTTGGAAAGGAAAACATCGTGCTCGGGCTCTCCGGCGGGGTCGATTCTTCCGTGGCGGCGGTACTCCTGCATCGGGCTCTGGGAGACCAGCTGACCTGCATCTTCGTGAACAACGGGCTTCTCCGCAAGGACGAGGCCGAGGAGGTCCTGCACACCTTCCGCGAAGGAATCGGACTCCACCTGGAGTATGTCGACGCGTCCGAAGCGTTCCTCGACGCCTTGGACGGCATTTCCGACCCCGAGAGGAAGCGGAAGGTGATCGGCGAGACGTTCATCCGCGTGTTCGAGGAGGCAGCGGGAAAGATTCCAGGGGTAGGGTTTCTGGGGCAGGGCACCCTGTACCCCGACGTGATCGAAAGCGTCTCCTTCAAAGGGCCGTCCGCCACGATCAAGTCCCACCACAACGTCGGGGGACTCCCCGAGAAGATGCGCCTGAAGCTCGTGGAGCCTCTCCGGGAACTCTTCAAGGACGAGGTACGGGAGCTCGGCCGCGAGCTTTCCGTCCCCGACCATATCCTCGACAGGCAACCGTTTCCCGGACCGGGGCTGGCGGTGCGGATCATCGGGCCGGTGACCCGGGAACGGATCCGAATCCTGCAGGAGGCGGACGCCATTCTGTTGGCGGAGGTGCGGGACGCCGGCCTCTACGAGTCGATCTGGCAATCCTTCGCCGTTCTCCTCCCGGTCAAGACCGTGGGCGTCATGGGCGACGAAAGAACGTACGAGAACGTGGCAGCCATCCGGGCGGTGCACAGCCAGGACGGGATGACCGCCGACTGGGTCCGCCTTCCGTACGACCTGCTCCAGAGGATATCGACGCGCATCATCAACGAGGTCAAGGGAATCAACCGGGTCGTGTACGACGTCTCCTCCAAACCTCCCAGCACGATAGAATGGGAGTAGAACCGGGCGGGACACCGGAACCTGCCGCTCCAGGGGGTATGCGTTGAAGGAATTCGTCCACCTGCATCTGCATTCCCAGTACAGCCTCCTCGACGGGGCGATCAAGATCGAGGACCTCGTGCGCAAAGTCGCGAGGATGGGTATGCCCGCCGTGGCGCTGACCGACCACGGGAGCATGATCGGCACGGTGGACTTCTACGAGAAGGCGAACCGGGAAGGGATCAAGCCCATCATAGGCGCCGAGGTGTATGTGGCCCCCGGATCCCGGCATGACCGACAGGCGGAGCCGGGCGCGGAAAAGTCGCACCACCTCATTCTGCTGGCCGAATCGGACGAGGGGTACCGCAACCTCATCCGCCTGGTATCCCGGGCCCACGTCGAGGGATTCTATTACAAGCCGCGCGTCGACAAGGAGATCCTCCGCGAGCACGCGAAGGGAATCATCGCCACTTCCGCGTGCCTGCAAGGGGAGATCCCGGTCCTGCTGGTCCAGGGGGGGAAGAAGCAGGCGGCGGAGGCCGTCGAGGAGTACAAGGAGATTTTCCCGGACGGCCGGTTTTTCCTCGAGATCCAGGACAACGGGATGACCGCCCAGAACAGGACGAATCCCGAGATCATCGACCTCGCCCGGAAAACGGGAACCCCGCTTGTGGCCACGAACGATTGCCACTACCTCGAGCGCAGGGACGCCCGGGTACACGACGTCCTGCTCTGCCTGCAGACGGGGAAGGTGATCGGGGCAGCCGACAGGATGCGGTTCGAGACCGATCAGTTCTACGTGAAAGCGCCGGAGGAGTTCGATCGGGCGTTCGGACACGTCGCCCCGGACGCCCTTACGAACACCCTCGCGATCGCGGAACGCTGTCTCGTGAAACTCGACCTGGGCCGGAGCAAGATCCCGGAGTTCCGGGTACCCGAGGGGATGACCTCGGAGCAGTACCTGAGAAAACTGGCCACGGAAGGGCTTCTCCGGCGGTTTCAGGAGATGAGGAAGCGGTCGGGGAAATTCCGGGGGGAAGAAGAGGAACACTACCGCAGGAGGCTCGAGTACGAACTGGCCGTTATCGAGAACACCGGATTCGCCGGCTATTTCCTGATCGTCTGGGATTTCATCCGGTTTGCGAAAGAGCAGGGAATTCCGGTGGGACCGGGCCGGGGAAGCGCTGCGGGAAGCCTCGTCGCGTACTGTCTGCGCATTACCGAAGTCGACCCCCTGTCGTACGGGTTGCTCTTCGAGAGGTTCCTCAACCCGGAACGGATCAGCCTTCCGGACATCGACTGCGACTTCTGCAAGGACCGCCGGGACGAGGTGATCCGGTACGTGGAGGACAA
>JBFFGP010000152.1:0-2727 GCA_041557435.1 Candidatus Deferrimicrobiaceae bacterium
CGGGGTTATACTGGCATTTTGTAGATTTGGTCTGGATCTATCTGTTCCCGTTACTGTACCTGGTGGGGTAGGAGGGAAGAGCGATGAAAGCGCACCACGATTCGGGAAACGTCACGTACATCGCGGTGTGGGCCGCCCTCATGGTCCTCACGGCGGTTACCGTGGCGGTCTCCTACGTTCACCTCGGGACCATGAACGTCGTCGTCGCTCTCCTCATCGCGTCCGTGAAGGCATCGCTTGTGGCCCTTTTCTTCATGCACCTCCGGTACGACAGCAAACTCGTCTGGGGATTCGCTCTGACACCGATATTTTTTCTGGTTCTCATCATCGCGGGGACGCTTTCGGACACGCTTTTCCGTTGACCGACACTCGGCGGACCCGCCAAGCCCGGTAAGGGGAGGAAAAGATGCTTGGCAGAATCACCGTGGGTCTGTTCTTCCTTCTGCTGATCTGGGGGAACCTCGTCGCGGGGCTAAAGGCAGGACTGGCCTGCCCGGACTGGCCCCTTTGCCACGGGAAGGTCCTCCCGCCGTTTCGCGTAGACATCTACATGGAATTTCTCCACCGGGTGATCGCTGCGGTGGCGGGGGTCTTTCTCCTTGCCCTGTCGTACCGGCGGTACCGGGCGTATCGGGGCGGCGCGAAGGCCGTCCCCCTCCTGGCGGTCGGCCTGCTCCTGGCCGAGATCGTGATGGGTGGCATGGTGGTTCTCCTCCAATTGCCCGTTCAACTCACCACCGTCCACTTCACCGCCGGACTTTTCGTGTTTCTCCTCGCGTACTACATGATGTCCTTCGACGGGGTAGCCAAGCCGGCTTCCTTCTCTCTTCGGGGGTACCCCGGCCTGTTCTTCGGGATGGGCGCCCTGGTGTTTCTTCTGGCGGCGATGGGAGCATACGTCCGGCATGCCGGCGCCGGGCTTTCCCTGCCCGACTGGCCGACATCGCTCGGCGGACTTGTCCCGGGCGTTCTCGCCGACGGGGTCCTCATCCAGTTCTCCCACAGGGTGCTCGCCGCCCTCGTTGCGCTCACCATCGTGGCGCTTTGGGCGGCGACCGCCCTGGACGACCACTTGCGAAAGCACAGGCGGATGGCCGGCGGGCTGGTCCTCATGATCCTGGCGCAGGTCGCCGTCGGCGGGGCCGTGGTGCTCACACGTCTCTATTTCCTCTCCACCGCGCTGCACCTGGCCGTGGCCCTGGGCATGCTCATGATGCTGGCCCGGATGTGGGTCCGGGAACTTTCGCCCGGGGGGACGCCATAAAGGCAACCGCTCTTCCAGCGAAGGCCCGCGAAGGGGAGGAGGGGGCAAGGCCGGCGGAGCTGGCCGGCTCGGCCCTTCTGGTCTCGAAGCCCGGCATCGTCTCCGGAGTGGGACTTGCCGGTCTCGCCGGGATGGTTCTGGCGGCCCGCGGGATGCCCGGCGCCGGCGTCGTCCTGCCGGGCCTGTTCTGTGTCGTCGCCGCCGCCGCAGGCGCGGCGGTCGTAAATGGCATCCTCGACGCCACGATGGACGCCCGGATGCCGAGGCTTTCGGGCCGGGTCGAGGCGATGAAGAAGGTCGGCAACGAGGGGGCGCTGGCTCTCTCCCTCGGACTCATCCTGGCCTCCCTGCTCGTTTCCTACCGCTTTTTTCACGGGTTGACCTCCGTGCTCCTGATCGCGGCCGTGCTGTCCTATACTCTCCTGTACACCCTCTTCCTCAAGCGACGTTCTCCCTACGGGACGATTCCGGGGGGAATCCCCGGCGCGCTCCCCGTCCTCATCGGGTATTCCGCGGTGGCCGGCCGTGTCGGCATGGACGGGATCATCCTGTTTTCGGTAATGCTCCTCTGGCAGCCGCCGCATTTCTGGTCCCTGGCGCTGGCGCACATGGAGGAGTACCGAGGCGTGGGCGTCCCCGTTCTTCCCGTCGCCCTGGGCGAACCGTACACGAAGATCCTCATCTTCCTGTATGCGATAGGTCTTCTTCCGACGACCCTCGCCCTCTGGGTGTTCGGGTACTGCTCGGCTGCCTTCGCGTGGCTTGCATTCGCGCTCTGGTGCTCCTACCTTTTGTCCTGCTACCGCAACGTGGTAAGCCGGCGGCGGTTCCGCAGGGCGTTCTTCGCCTCGATCCTCTACATCATGGCCGTCCTTCTGGCGGTGATCGTGGACGTGTCGACGCGGGCCGTCTGAGGCCTGCCTGCGGGGAACCCCCCGCATCGCCTCGGGCGTCGCGGTAGTGCGCCCGGCTGCGAGTGCCGGCTTCCGGGGCCCCTGGCTCGCGGAGGGGTCCCCTCGGCTACGCTCGCGACCTTGCGCCCGCTCGCTGCCGGTTCCGCTCGACGCGATTTCTTCCTCGCTTCACAGGCCGCCTCGTCGACCCCCCCGCATCGCCTTAGGGTCCCCGGAAGCCCAGCGAACAAGCCATGCGGCGCCTCCCGCCGCAAGGGTGTATTGCCAAGGTCCCCCCGCGTGGTAGTAGGATAGGACCATATGCCTTTCGGGAAAGGAGCCAGGGAATGAGCCTTCTGGTAGTCGGCTCGATGGCCTTCGACAGCATCCGGTCCCCCTTCGGGGAGGTCGAGAAAGTGGTGGGGGGGTCCGCCACGTACTTTTCGCTCGCGGCCAGCTACCTTGCCCCGGTGCGGCTGGTCTCGATCGTGGGATCGGACTTCCCCGGGGATGTGGTCCGGATGCTCGCATCCCGGTCGATCGATACAAGGGGGCTTACGGTCGCCGAAG
>JBFFGP010000153.1:0-2726 GCA_041557435.1 Candidatus Deferrimicrobiaceae bacterium
GACGATCTCGTGGGGACCTTCCTGAATCTGGGGAACCTCGAGGGACCCATCCTCGTCCACGTGGTGACCTCGAAGGGAAAAGGATACCCGCCGGCGGAGGCCAACCCGGAGAGTTTTCACGGCGTGGGGACATTCGATCCCGTAACGGGGGAAGGCCAGGGAAAAGGGACCCTTCCCACGTACACGGAGGTGTTCGAAACCGCCATCCTCGAAATCGGAAAGGAGAATCCGAACGTGGTGGCGATCACGGCGGCCATGTGCGGCGGGACGGGGCTGGTCAAATTCCGCAAGGCCCTGCCGGCAAGGTTCTTCGACGTCGGAATCGCCGAGTCGCACGCGGTCACCTTCGCCGCGGGGCTTGCCCGGGAGGGGAAAATCCCCGTGGTGGCGGTCTACTCCACCTTCCTTCAGCGCGCCTACGATCAGATCGTCCACGACGTCTGCCTGCAGAACCTCCCCGTCGTCTTCGCTATCGACCGGAGCGGAATCGTCGGCTCGGACGGAGCGACGCACCAGGGGCTTTTCGACCTCACGTACCTGCGCCACATTCCGAACATGTCCTTGATGGCGCCGCGGGACGAGGTGGAGCTGGTCCGTATGCTTAGGACTGCCGTTTACGCCGGCAGGCCTGCCGCTATTCGATACCCCCGGGGAACCGCCGCGGGGGTTCCGATTCCCGCGGACCCGGAACCCGTCCCCTGGGGGAGGGGGGAATTGCTCGCCGTCGGGAAGGATATCCTCATCATCGCCATTGGGAATGCGGTGGCCACCTCCCTTTACGCCGCCGAGGAACTCGGTAGGCAGGGCATCTCGGCCGCCGTGGTGGATGCACGTTTCGTCAAGCCGATGGACGCATCGCTCATCGTCCCGCTTGTCCAGCGCATCGGGCGGGTGCTGACGGTCGAGGAGAACGTGCTCGCAGGGGGCTTCGGAAGCGCCGTTCTCGAAATGCTCGAGGAGCACGGCGCGCACCCCCAGAGTTTCCGACGGATCGGAGTGCGGGACACCTTCGTCGAGCACGGTTCGCAGGGCGAACTGCGCGAAGCGCACGGCCTAACCGACGACGCGGTGGTCGCGGAGGCGGCGCGCCTCTGTTCCCGGGGGCGGCATCTGCTCCCGACGATATTTAACGGCATCCGGTCCCGCCTCGAGAAGATTGTCTGATTCCTCCTCCCGTGGCGGCCGACCCTCCCCCGGGGGACCGGGGAGGCGGAACCGCCTGGACGCGGAATTGGTGGCACGAGGTTTGGCGGAGACGCGGGCGAAAGCGCAGGGCCTCATCCTTGCCGGCCGCGTTTCCCTCGCGGGCAAGGTCGTCACGAAATGCGGAACCCCCGCGGGTTCCGACCAGGAGATTGCCGTCGCTCCGTCGCCCCGACCTTTCGTATCGCGGGGCGGGGAGAAGCTCGCCGGGGCCCTCGATGACCTGGGGGTCTCCGTATCGGGTGCTGTGGCAATGGACGTGGGGGCGTCCACCGGGGGGTTCACCGACTGTCTCCTTCGACGGGGGGCCGCGAAAGTCTACGCGGTCGACGTGGGGGAATCCCTCCTGGACGACTCCCTCCGCCGTGATCCGAGAGTCGTTGTTCTGGAGCGGGTGAATTTCCGGCACGCACCGAACGACCTCCTCCCCCGGAAGGTCTCCCTTGCCACAGTGGACGTCTCCTTCATATCGTTGCGCCATATCCTGCCTCCCCTTAGGAATTTCCTCCTCCCCGGCGCCGAGGTCGTCGCCTTGGTGAAACCCCAGTTCGAAGTGGGAAAAGGATCGGTCGGGAAGGGGGGGGTGGTCCGGGACGCGGAGAAGCGGCGGCAGGCCGTGCGGGCGGTCTGCGAGGTCGCCCGGGAAGCCGGGTTTTCCGTGACCGGGGAGGCGGAAAGCCGGGTAAGGGGTCCCAAGGGGAACCGGGAGGTGTTTCTCCGCCTTCGGTGGCCGTAGGCGCCTCTTGCCGCTGTCCGCCCGTGACGTCGCCTGAGAGGGGATTTTCCGGATCGGGGCCGCCCGGGACCAGCCCCCGTGAGACGCCGCGTCTCCCTTCCACCGGGACAGGATGGGAAGATTACGCTTGACTCTCCTGAAAATGGAATGTAATTTTTATTATCAGGGGTACTATTTAGCATAATTGAGATATAATTTTATGTCCCCTTTCGGGGCGCGAACGAGGTGAAGAATGAAACGATGGGTCGTGAAGTTTTCGGTTCTGGCGGTCCTTTGCCCGATCCTTTTCTTTCCGGCCGCACTTTCCGCGCAAGAAAGTATGACCGTGGCGACTGCGGCGGAATACGAGGAGGGGCTGGTTCACACCGTCGTCAAGGGGGACACGCTCTGGGACCTCTCCGCGAAATACCTCGGGTCCCCCTGGTTTTGGCCCGAGCTCTGGGAGGGGAACCGGTTCCTCACGAATCCCCATTACATCTACCCCGGGATCAAGATCGTAGTGTTTCCCCCTCCTCCCCGGGAGTACGGTTGGGAGATCAGGGAACCCGCCCGGGAAGCTGTGCCCGTCGCGGCGGAGGTAGCGGCCCAGCCTGAGGTTGCGGGTCCGTCCATGGATGCTCCGCCCGAGAGACCCACGCTCGAGATTTCTCCGGAGGATTTCGTGCGCGCCGGGGAGTTCACTCCGGAGCGTCCGGCAGGGATCGGTTACATTCGGGGCGGAGAACAGGACAAGATCGCGTTTTCGGAAGAGGATAAAGTCTACCTCTCTCTGGACAAGGAAATCCCC
>JBFFGP010000154.1:0-2685 GCA_041557435.1 Candidatus Deferrimicrobiaceae bacterium
ACGCTTTCGCGGTGTAAAAAGCTCTCCCTGGATCCCGATCTCTGCGCGGACCTGTTGTTCTACACCCTGATCGCGGGGTTCGTATCGGCCCACCTGTTCGCCGTCCTCGCATACTTCCCCGGGGAGGTGGCGAAAAACCCGGTGATCCTCCTGAAGGTATGGGAAAACATCAGTTCCTTCGGGGGAATCATCGGCGCGCTCTTCGGGATGTGGATTTTCTTCCGTTGGAAAGCACCCTACCTCCCCGCCGGTACCGGCTGGAAGTATCTCGACGCAATCGCGTTCGTATTTCCATTCGCCTGGGCGATCGGCAGGCTGGGCTGTGGCGTCGCGCACGACCATCCGGGGACGGTCACGCATTTCCCGCTCGCTGTAAGCCTTTCCAAGCCGGAAGCCCAGGCGTACATTTCGTATTTCTACGGCGCCGCGGGGCGCCTGGCCGACCTCAGGCAAGCCGGAAACCTGGACACCATGGCCTACCACGACCTGGGCTGGTACGAATTTCTCTACACCCTCCTCGTAATCGTTCCCGCGTTTCTCGTCCTCGACCGCAAGCCCCGTCCGACGGGGTTCTTTCCGCTTGCTTTCCTCTTCCTTTACATCCCGGTTCGCTTCTATCTCGACTTCCTCCGGCTGAGCGACGCGCGATACGGAGGCCTGACATTTGCGCAGTACGCAGGGGCAGCCGGGTTCGCCGTGGCGGTATACCTCCTCCTCCGGGGGAACCGGCGCAAGGAGTAGCGCTTCTTACACCGGTAGGTCCCAAAGGAAGCATGGTGCACGTGGGAACAACCTCGGTCATCCGGAAGAACCTCGGGGATGCGGTCGCGCGCCGCCTGCGACCGGTGGGGAAACGATGATGATGCGTCCCGTCGGAGAATCGGTCAATCTCCGGAATCCGGCGGTTTCCCTCTCGGGTCTCGTCAAAAGGTACAACGGGGTCATCGCGGTGGACTCGCTGGACCTGGAAATACGGGCGGGAGAGTGTTTCGGACTCCTGGGACCCAACGGCGCGGGGAAAACGACGACCATCGAGATCCTGATCGGCCTTCAGGAACCCACGTCCGGGCAAGTCGTTGTTCTCGGGCAAACGTGGGGGGAGGACGACCGCGCGCTTCGATCGCGCATCGGGGTCTCCCTGCAGGAGACACGTTTTCCGGAACGTCTCATGGTAGCGGAGGTGGTGACGCTGTTTCGCAGCTTCTACCCCCGGGGCCGGGACGTCCCGTCCGTCATCCGGGAAGTGGGGCTCGAGGAGAAGGCCCGCTCCTGGACGAGCAAGCTCTCCGGCGGTCAGAGGCAGCGGCTGGCGCTTGCCTGCGCATTGGTGGGGGACCCGGAACTGCTCGTCCTGGACGAGCCGACGACGGGGCTTGACCCCCAGGCACGCCTCCAGTTCGGCGACTCGATTCTCTCCTACAAGGACAGGGGATGCACGATCCTCGTGTCGACCCATTATATGGAGGAGGCGCAGCGCCTCTGCGACCGGGTCGCCATCATCGAGCGTGGAAAGGCGATCGCCACAGGGTCCCCCGGCGAACTGATCGCCTCCCTCGACGGAAACCTCGTTGTCGAGGTCGAGATGGCGGAGGGGGACGTGGAGGACGAGGCCGTCCGGAGGCTTGCCGGGGTAACATCGGTAAGAAGGGAGAACGGAGCGCTCCTCGTATCCGTGCGGGAAGCGCATGTCACCGTCCCCGCGCTGCTCGACCTTTTCCGGGCCCGCTCCGCCTCCCTCGCCCACCTCACGCTTCGGCAGGCAACGCTTGAGGACGTCTACGTATCCCTCACCGGGAGACAATACCGCGATGAGTAGACCGCTTCGCCATCTCGTGCTGGCGAGACTCCGCGAAAGTCTGCGGCATCCCGAGACGATCTTCTGGACGTTTCTCTTCCCGATCCTCCTGGCGGTCGCGCTGGGGATCGCCTTCCGCGGGGAGCGCCCCGGCCCGACCAACGTCGTGGTGGTCGATGGTCCCGGGGCGGCAGAAGTAGAACGGGGCCTGCAATCGGACAACGGAATGCGCGTCGAGGTGCTCTCCCGCGAGACGGCGGACCACCGTCTCCGCACGGGACGGGCGGCGGTCATGGTCATTCCCGGGGACCCCCTGCTCTACCACTACGACCCGACCCGTCCCGAGAGCCGTCTCGCCAGGGAGCGAGTGGACCGGGCGCTCCAGCATGCCGCGGGGCGAACCGACCCGCTCGGGGTCTCGGACAGCCTCGTCGCGGAACCCGGCGCGCGCTACATCGACTTCCTCATTCCGGGGTTGCTCGGCATGAACCTGATGGGAGGCGGGTTGTGGGGAATCGGGTGGGTGATCGTCGAGGACCGGATCCGGAAGCTCCTCAAGCTGCAGCTCGCGACGCCGATGCGGAAACGGGACTTTCTCCTGGCGCACATGCTGGCGAGGCTGGTTTTCGTTCCTCTCGAGGTCGTTCCCCTCCTCTTCCTTTCCTGGCTGATCTTCGGCGTGTCCTCGGCAGGGTCGCTACTTTCCCTGACGGCGGTAACGGTGGCCGGGGCTCTCTCCTTCGCCGGCCTCGGGACGCTCATTGCAAGTCGCGCCCGCACGACCGCGACGATCTCGGGGCTGATCAACCTCGCCACCTTCCCGATGATCGTCGTCTCGGGGGTCTTCTTCTCCACCAGCCGGTTCCCCGATTTCCTTCAGCCGCTGATCC
>JBFFGP010000155.1:0-2654 GCA_041557435.1 Candidatus Deferrimicrobiaceae bacterium
ACATAATGCAAATCATTCTTATTATACACCAGGGCTCCGCCCGTCCTCCCCCTTTTTTCTCGAATCCGGCTCCCCGTTTTCAAGCGGCGGGTACCCCCGGTATTTCCTCGCAGTGGAATGGTCTCCTTTATCCGTCCTGCATCCGCAAGCCCTGGTTTTCCAGAAAATCCAGATACTCGTAGATAATGTTGAAGTGGGAATCCTCCTCGCTTGAAAGGAGCTTGAAGAACCTCTTTTCCTGGGGATTGGTCGCATCCTTCGACATCCGGGCGTACATCTCCCGCCCCATCGCCTCGAAGGCCAGTGCCCTCCGCATCCCGTCCGCGGCCTCCCCGGAGATGATCTTCTCCTTCCGGATCCGGCTGTGCTCCCGCCGGAACAGCCGCATCCTCGCATCGTGGGGCGCGGAGGCCACCTTGGGAAACCTCCCCTTCTCCTCAAGTTTCCGGGCGATCGCCTGGATGTCCTCCATATGCTTCGTTTCCATTTGCGCCAGCAGCGAAAACACTTGCTTAGCAAAGGGATCCGCGCTCTTGGCGGCGGCCGCAGTGAAAAACCGTTTCCCCTCGCTCTCGAACCGCAATGCCCTCTCCAGCGCGCTCGCGAGGCTTTTCTTTCCCCCTTTCGAACCGACTTTCGGCATATTCTCTCCCCCCTGTAACGTAAACTGGTATGGCGTACTATTATGCATCCCCGACCACCGGTTTTCCAGCGCTTTTGGCCCCCGTGGGAGAATCTCCCGATGCCCAGGTGCCCCTCTCCTCCTTTTTCTTCGGACGCCGGTTTGCCGCGAGGATCTTCTTGCGGATGCGAATCGCCCCCGGCGTCACCTCGACCAGCTCGTCCTCGTTGATGAACTCGATCGACTTCTCCAGCGACATCACGCGGGGGGGAATCAGGCGCAACGCCTCGTCGGTCCCCGCCGCGCGGATGTTGGTAAGTTTCTTCTCCTTGGTCGCGTTGACATCCATATCCACGGGGCGCGAGTTCTCCCCGATGATCCTCCCTTCATAGACGTGCTCCCCCTCTCCGAGAAAGAGGGTGCCCCGCGGCTGCAGATGGTAGAGGGCGTACGCGGTGGATCGCCCGGTGCGGTCGGCGACCAGGGCTCCCGCGACCCGTTCCCGGATAACGCCCTGCCAGGGATCGTAGCCGTCGAACAGATGGTTAAGCAGCCCCGTGCCGCGCGTCTCGGTCAAAAACTCCGAGCGGAAGCCGATGAGCCCGCGGGAGGGGATCCGGTACTCGAGCCGTACCCGCCCCCGTCCCGGATTGACCATCTTCACCATCTTCCCCCTCCGACTTCCCACGCTCTGCGACACGGCCCCGAGGAACACCTCGGGGATATCGAGGAAGAGGATCTCGACCGGCTCCAGGAGCACGTCGTTCTCCGTCCTCGTTACGACCTCCGGACGGGAGACGGAGAGTTCGAACCCCTCGCGTCGCATCATCTCGATGAGGATCGCCAGCTGCAGTTCCCCCCGCCCCATGACCGTGAACGAGTCGGTCCCCGAGAAATCGACCCGGAGCGCCACGTTGCCCAGGAGTTCCCTCTCCAGACGCTCGCGGAGCTTGCGCGACGTAAGAAGGCTCCCCTCCCGGCCGGCGAAGGGGGATGTATTGATCGAGAAAACCATGGAAACCGTGGGCTCGTCGACCGCGATCCGGGGGAGCGCCGATGGGCTCTCCGCCTCGGACACCGTGTCGCCGATAGTGGCCCGCTCCGCACCAGCCAGCGCGACGATGTCTCCGGCGGAAGCGTCCCGGACCTCCTTTCTCGAAAGCCCGTCGTAGGCGTACAATGCAGTTATTTTGGCCTTCTCCCCGGAATTCTCCTTCCCGCACACCGAAACCGTCTCCCCCACCCGGACCGTCCCGTGGAAAACCCGCCCGACCGCCAGCCGTCCCACGTAATCGCTGTAGTCGAGGTGCGTGACGAGGAATTGGAGAACCCCTGCCGGGTCACCGGAGGGGGGCGGAATGTGAGCGAGGATCCGTTCGAACAACGGGCGAAGGTCGTGCGATTCCTTACCGGCCCGTTCCCGGGCCGTTCCCGCGCGGGCGTTCGTGAGCAGGATGGGGAACTCGAGCTGGTCCTCTACCGCGTCCAGATCGATGAACAGGTCGTACACCTCGTTGATCACCTCGCCGATCCTGGCATCCGGGCGGTCCACCTTGTTCACGGCCAGGACGACGGGGAGATCTCGCTCCAGCGCTTTCTTGAGCACGAAACGCGTCTGCGGAAGCGGTCCCTCCGAGGCGTCTACGAGGAGGAGGGCCCCGTCGACCATCTTGAGCGTCCGCTCCACCTCCCCGCCGAAATCGGCGTGCCCCGGAGTGTCCACGATGTTGATCTTCACGCCCCGGTAGACCACGGAGGCGTTCTTCGCCATGATCGTGATTCCCTTCTCCCGCTCCAAATCGATGGAGTCCATCACACGGTCGGGAACGGCCTGGTTCTCCCGGAAAATGCCGCTCTGCCAGAGCATCGCGTCGACGAGCGTGGTCTTGCCGTGGTCCACGTGGGCGATGATCGCAACGTTCCGGATGGCGGGGGAAGTCACGCGGCCCGAATCCGTCACGCGAAGGAACGCTCGAAGAGTTCCCGGATGGCCCGGCGGCCGTTTTCTTCCAGGAAGCGCGTCCCGGTCCCC
>JBFFGP010000156.1:0-2613 GCA_041557435.1 Candidatus Deferrimicrobiaceae bacterium
GTTATCGACATCGAGGCGGAGGCGAAGTACGAGGCGAACTTCCTGCCTGCCGACCCCGGGAGAAACCTGCCTCCCCGGATCTTCGTCGATATCGAGGGGGCGAATCTCCGAGAGGAGATCATCCGCCACCCGGTACAGGTGAACAACGGCCTCTTGACCCGCGTCCGCGCCGGGCGGTACCGTCCGGACGTGGTGCGCGTCGTCATCGACCTCGAAAGGGAAAGCGGCTACCGCGTGTTCGACCTCTCCGGCCCCTCCCGGATCATCGTGGACGTCGAGGGGGCGGCGAAGGCCGGGAAGCGCCCCGCGGTCCCGAAACAGAGCGGGAAGATCGTCGTCATGCTCGACCCGGGCCACGGCGGGAAGGACCCGGGGGCGATCGGACCTTCGGGGCTGAAGGAAAAAGACGTCGTGCTCACGATCGGGCGACTGGTCCGCAAGAAGCTGTCCCGGAGTCCCGGATTCGACGTCCGCATGACCCGCGACAAGGACGTTTTCATTCCGCTCGAGGAGCGGACCGCCATGGCCAACCAGGCGGCCGCCGACATTTTCGTATCGCTTCACATCAACTCGAGCAGGAACCGTCGAGCGAAGGGGATCTCCACCTACGTATTAAGCCGCGCCACCGACAGTGAGGCGCTGGAGGTCGCCGCCCGCGAGAACGGGGTCTCCGTGAAGAAGCTCTCCGAGGTCAAGTTCATCATCGACGACTTGTCCACTTATGGCAGGAAGAAGGAGTCGCTCAAACTCGCCAAGACCGTCAACGATGCCATCGTCCGGAATATCAGCACCCGTTACGGCCCCGTGCACAACCTGGGACTGAAGCAGGCCCCGTTCTATGTTCTGGTGGGGGCCCGGATGACGGCCGTCCTCGTGGAGACCTCCTTCATCAGCAACCGCAGCGAAGAGGCCCGGTTGCGCCGCCACCGATACCTGGAGACGATCGCCGACAGCGTGGTGGAGGCCATCCGGTACTATGGGGAAAACGGCGCGCTGGCCCGCGTGGCCTCGTGAGGGCGACATGTCCGTTCCCGTCTTTCGAGCGGAGACCCTCCGGCCCGACCTGTCCGACCGCGACTTCGTCGAATACGTAAAATCGTATTTGTCCGGAACCCACCAGGCAGTGCGGGAGGAGCAGCGCGGCGTCCCGGGCGGAGGAACCGACGGCTGCCGGAAGCACGCCGACGCGGTGGACAACGTGGTGCGCGCACTGCACGACCGCGCGCGCGAGAAATTCCTCTCCTCGTCCCCCGACCTGAAATACAGGATGGCGGTCATCTCCGTCGGGGGATACGGCAGGCGGGAACTTTGCCCGAAATCGGACATCGACCTGCTCTTTCTCCATTCGTACAAAGTAGACCCGTACGTGGAGGCGATGACGGAGCGGATCCTGTACCCTCTCTGGGACATGGGGCTGGACGTGGGGCACAGCGTCCGCAACATCAGGGAAACGCTGAAGATGGCGACGATGGACGACTCGATCCGCACGGCGCTCCTGGATTTCCGGTTCCTCGCGGGGGACGAGCCGTTCTTCCGGGATGCGGCACGCGAGATCGAGAAGTTCCTCTTCTTCAACGACGCCGACCGGTTCATCGAGAAGAAGCTTACGGAGATGCGGAACCGGCACGCCAAGTACGGAGAGACGGTCTACGTGCTCGAGCCCAACGTCAAGGAAGGAAAGGGCGGCCTGCGGGACCTTCACTCCGCCGTGTGGGCGGCCCGGGTCAAGTACAAGTGCCGGGACCTGATCGAACTGCGAAACAAGGGGGTGATCGGCGAGAGGACCGTCCGGGCGATCGGACATGCCCAGGACTTCCTCCTTCGGATTCGAAGCGAGTTGCATTTCCTGGCCGGCAAGAAGACCGACCTCCTGACCTTCGAGGTACAGGACCCGATGGCCGAGATCTTCGGGTACCGGGACCGCGGGAGGGACCTGGCGGTGGAGCGGTTCATGAGGACCTACTACATGAACGCCGCCGTCACCTCCCACCTGGCGGAGGAACTCCTGGAGCAGGTCGACCGCTATTTGCCCGAGGGGTTACGACGGCCCCTGGATTCCCTCCAGAAAAGGAAGATCGACGGGGTCGCAGTTCTCTACAAGGGGAAGATCAATCCTCTGGCCGGGATCTCCTTTCCGAAGGAGCCCGTGCGGATCCTCGAGTTCTTCCGTGCGATGCAGAAGACCCGGTCCGTCCCCACACCGGAAGCCAAGAAGAGGATCCAGCGCTCCCTCGCGGCCCTGGGGCCCGAATTTCTCCAGGATCCGCGGGCGGCGGAGCTGTTCCTTCAAATCCTGTCGGACCCGATTCACCTGCACGAGACCATGCTCTTCATGCACGAGTGCCGGTTCCTGGGGAGGTATATCCCCGAGTTCGCCCCCTTGTCCTTCCGGGTGCAGCGGGACATCTACCATGTCTACACCGTCGACATCCATCTGATTCTCGCCGCGAGCATCCTCCCCGGCCTCGAGGGGAAAAGCCCGCGCACCCGCGAGGAGGATGAGTTTCTCGCCATTTACCGATCGATCCCGCGGAAGGACCTCCTGGTGCTTGCCATCCTGTGTCACGACATCGGGAAGGGAAAAGGCCACGGCCATTCCCGCATCGGCGCGGA
>JBFFGP010000157.1:0-2558 GCA_041557435.1 Candidatus Deferrimicrobiaceae bacterium
GGCGTGGGCAAGTCCCGGGGGATCGTCGGCGCCGCGTTAAATGGCATACTCGCCGCGGAGGGGATCCTTCGGAAAGAGGGGAAGGGGTAGGCCGTTTGCGAAAGGGGGGAAATCACTTCGGAATCGTCAGGACCCCCGTTCCCTGAAGTTTGTCCTCCTTGAGCAGCTGGAGAGCCCGGTTGGCCTCCTCGAGGGGAAAGAGCGTTACCTTCGGCCGGAGGGGGATCGTACCCGCCTCCCGGAGCAGGTCCTCTCCGTCATGCCGCGTGTTCGCCGTGACGCTTCGGACGTTCTTCTCGTAGAAAAGGCTCTCCTCGTACTTCATCGCCGGAATATCGCTCATGTGGATTCCCGCAAGAGACAGGGTTCCCCCCTTTTTGAGGTGTTTCAACGCCCGGGGAACCAGTTCCCCCGCCGGGGCGAAGAGGATTGCCGAGTCGGCGGGTTCCGGAATCTCCTCCGGGTTCTCCCCCGCCCAGGATGCCCCCATACGAATCGCTAGCAGCCGGTGGTCCTCTCCGCGGGTGCAGACGAATACTTCGGCCCCGCGGTGCAGCGCGAGCTGGATCACGATGTGTGCGGATGAGCCGAAGCCGTAGATCGCCAGTTTCCCTCCGCGGGGCAAATCGGCCCTCCGCAAGGCGCGGAACCCGATGATGCCTGCGCACAGGAGCGGGGTGGCCTCGGCGTCCCGGAAGGAGGGGGGGAGGGAATAGGCGAACCCCTCCGGCACGACGGCGTATTCGGCAAAGCCCCCGTCGCGATGGTACCCCGTGAACAGCGGCCGGTCGCACAGGTTTTCCCGCCCCGCCGTGCAGAAATCGCATTCCCCGCAGGTTTTTGCAAGCCATGCGATTCCTACCCTGGTCCCGCGGAGGAACCGGGCAGCCCCAATTCCTGCGGCATCAACCGTGCCCACGACCTGGTGTCCCGGGATCACGGGCATCCGGAGGGGTGGGAGATCGCCCTCGATGACGTGCAGATCCGTCCGGCAGATTCCGCAGGCGGACACCTTCACCCGAATCTCCCCGGGACCGGGGAAAGGGTCCGGAAGGTCCGTAAGCGTGAGGGGGGAGGTGTCGATCGGCCCCCTCTCCCGCAGCAGCATCGCTTTCACGCCTGGAAGTCCTCGGGGTCGAGGATCTGATACCCCGCTTCCCGGATTGCCTTCCGGATCGGACCCAGGTTGAGCGTCGCGATCCGGAAAAAGACGGCTCTCTTGTTCGGTTCCGTGTGTCCGGTAGTGAGAACGCTCGTGATGTTCACGTGGAAGGTCTTGATGATCGTGACGATCCCGGCGAGCGCCCCCGGGACGTCGGGGACCACGACTTCCAGCCGGCTGCTGATCTCCCCGACGCCCAGCGCCTCGATGAACGCCTTGAGGACGTCCGTCCGGGTGATGATCCCGGCCACCCTCCCTTTTTCGTCCACCACGGGGAGGGCGTTGATCCGGAAGTCGTGCAGCACGACGATCGCGTCCTCGAGGGAGTCGGTAACCGCGGCAGTGTGCACCTTCCGGGTCATGATCCTCTCCACGGGGGTGTTCGCAAGGATCTCCTCCATTTCCTTCTCCGAGGAGCCGGGAAGAAGGCTAACCGGCAGCATCGCTTCCCGGATGTCCCTGTCTGACAGGATGCCGACGAGCTTGTCGTCTTCGCCGGTGACCGGAAGTTGGCGTACCTTATGCTCTCGCATCTGCCGGCGTGCCTCCTGGAGAGTGGCGGAAGGGGCGACCGTAGCGACGTTCTTCCGCATTCTTCTTGTTACGAACATGCTGTCCTCCTGGGTTTTTTGCCCGGTCAGTCTTTCTGGAGTTCCCGGATGTGGATTTCCGTGCAACGCGTAAGGGACTCCCTCTCGTACCCTCCTTCGAGCAAGGAGACGATCTTGCCCCCGCAGAATTGGTTCGCCAGCTCGACGGTGAACCTCGACATGAACCGGAACCCCTCTTCCGTGAGCTGGATGTCGGCCATGGGATCGTTGCGGTGCGCGTCGAAACCGGCGGAAAGGATGATCATCTCCGGGCGGAACCTTTCCATCGCGGGTGCGAGCATCTGTTCGAACGCCAACCGGTACTCTTCGTCCTCCGAGCCCGGCGCCATAGGCACGTTGAGGGTTGTACCCTCTCCCGCCCCCTTCCCCGTCTCCCACCGCCGTCCCGTGCCGGGGTAGAGGAAGGCGGGATTCTCATGGATGCTGAAATAAAATACCGACGGGTCCTCCCAAAAGATACTCTGGGTACCGTTTCCGTGGTGGACGTCCCAGTCGATGATCGCCACCTTGGAGATACGGTGCTTCGCCTGGAGGTATCGGGCGGCGATCGCCGCGTTGTTCAGGAGGCAGAAGCCCATCCCCTCGGCGCGTGTGGCGTGGTGGCCCGGGGGCCGAACGGCGCAGAATGCCCTGTCGACTCTCCCGGTGGCTACGGCATCGGCTCCCGCGATGGATCCCGCCGCCGAGAGCAGGGCGATCGAGAAGGAGTTCTTGTTCAGGTAGGTATCTTCGGCGTCGAGAGTGATATCCCCCCGGCGGCAGGAGACTTCCAGCAACCGAAGGTA
>JBFFGP010000158.1:0-2513 GCA_041557435.1 Candidatus Deferrimicrobiaceae bacterium
AACCCCATCCGGTGCCGTCGGACGCGTTCACAGGACCTATCCGGGCCTCTCGGAGGTCATTCTCCTTACGGACAGCCGATTTGCCGCGGATGTGATCATCGAGCGCAATCGTGTCCGGGCGGTCGCCGAGGGGATGGGGGGGAACCTCTGCCGGCTGAAGTACGTTTCCCAGACCCAGGACGTTGTGCCGGGCGACCGAATCCTCTTCTCCGGGTTCGACGGGGCCATGCCGAAGGGGGTCCTCCTGGGCACCGTGGTGAGCGTGGATCGCCCTCGTGACAAGATCTTTTTGACCATCCGGGTGGTGAGTGCGGTGAACGTTCTATCCGTCGAGGAAGTCCTGGTCGTCCTGTCCCGTCCCGCTATCCCGTTCCGGCGAGGGAACCCGTGAGACCGGTCCTCGTGCTGCTTGCGATGTCGTTCGCCGGGACCGCCGCGAATGTGTGGCTATTGTCCTGGTTCCTCCCGTGGTATCTCCTGCCGGATTTTTCGTTTCTGGCGATTGTCTACTCCGGACTGTTTCTCTCCGGGCCGCTCGGTTTCCTCGCCTGCCTACCCCCCGCGTTGTTTCGCGAGGTGACGATTTCTGGCCCACCCGGGTCGTTTTTCCTCGCCTCCCTGGCAATCTATCTGGTTTCGAGCGAGATCGGACGCCGCCTGTTCCTTCGGGCCGAGATCTTCATCCTTCTGGTCGTCGCGGGGCTTCTCGCGGTCGAGTCCGCCTCCGTAGCCCTCCTGCTGGTCGCGGAGGGAGGCAACCCCTTCTCCTTTCTCTGGGGAGCGAAAGAATCGGTCCGGATTGCCTGGACGTCGCTTCTCGCAGTTTTTCTTTTCATGGATCTCTCGGGCCGGTGGCAGAGGATCCGGGAATGAAGGGACGGATCCGGAAGCGGGAGCAGGATCCCTGGATCGCATCGAGGGTCCGCATCCTCCAGGGAATCGGGCTGGCGCTGTTCTTCCTCCTCCTGGGGCGCCTGTATTGGCTCCAGGTGGCGAAGTACGAACATTTTCGAACGCTTTCCGAGAACAACAGGATCCATATCCGGGTTGTCCGCGCTCCCCGCGGACTCGTCCTTGACAGGAAAGGGCGGCCGATTGCCGAGACCCAGGGCTCCTTCGATCTCATCGTAACGCCGGTGGACGTGAAGGATCTCGAGGGGGAGCTCAGGCACCTCTCGGAGGTCGTGGAATTCGATCCCGGAGAGACACGCGAGAAGATCCTCAAGGCGAAGAAGGCGAACCCCTATCGGGGCATCACGGTGGCGAGGGACCTACGGTTCGAACAGGTATCGGTGATCGAGTTCAACCGGGAAGCCCTCCCCGGGTATTCCATCCTGGTCGAGGCGAAACGGAGCTACCCCTTCGGGGCGGGCTTCGCCCATGTTCTCGGGTACGTGGGGGAAGCGAGCGAGCTGGAACTCGCGAAGTTGCGGGAGGAACAGCTCTCGATGGGGGACATCGTGGGGAAATACGGACTCGAGAAGGCAAGGGGCGACGTTCTCCGCGGGGTGAACGGGGGGCGGCAGGTGGAGGTGGACGCCGCCGGCCGCGACAAGCGGATGGTCGTGGAGGTATCCCCCCGAACGGGGGGAACCGTCCAGACCACGATCGATGCGGACCTTCAGAAGACGGCATACGAGGCGATGGAAAAGCATGCGGGCGCCGTGATCGCGATGGCCCCGAAGACGGGGGACATCTTGGCCTTCGTCTCGGCGCCGGCGTTCGATCCGAACATCTTCGCCCGGGGAATCCGGAAGGAGGAATGGGCGTCCCTTATTGCAGATCCTCGAACTCCCCTGCAGAACAAGGGCCTTCAGGGGACGTACGCCCCGGGATCCACGGTGAAGCCTTTTTTGGCTCTCACCGGGTTGGAGGAGGGGGTCCAGAGCCCGAGAGCGAAGGTCCGATGCACGGGGTCCTTTCGCCTGGGGAACCGAACGTTCCGGTGCTGGAAGGAGCGGGGGCACGGAATGGTGGACATGTACAAGGCCATCGTGCAGTCCTGCGACGTCTATTTCTACACCCTGGGTCTGAAACTCGATCCCGACCGAGTTGCGTCGCTGGAACGGGATGTCGGTCTCGGTGTCCTGACCGGGGTGGAATTGCCGGGCGAGAAAACCGGCCTGGTCCCGGACACCTTTTGGAAGCGTGAGGTGAAGAAGGATAAGTGGCACGAATACGAGAGCGTCCTGCTTGGCATCGGACAGGGAGCGATTCATGTCACGCCGCTGGGGATGCTATCGGCCTACGCGGCGATAGCGACCGGGGGCGAGGTGATGCGCCCCCGCCTGGTGAGCCGGTTGATCCGGATGGATGGTTCGGTGGAGGAATTCCCACCTCATCGGCAAAGGAAATTGTCCTGGAAGCCCGAGAACGTGTCATTTATCCATCGGGCACTGGGGAGCGTGGTCAACGATTTTGGGACGGGCGGGGCTGCCAAGCTCCCCGGAATCGAGGTCGGGGGGAAGACGGGGACCGCGCAGGTTGTCACCATAAAAGGGAAGATGATCAAA
>JBFFGP010000159.1:0-2495 GCA_041557435.1 Candidatus Deferrimicrobiaceae bacterium
AAAAATCTCCTTGCGGGGGCGCTGAAATAATCCCTCTCGGGGGACTGCCGGTGAGCGGGCACGCCGAACGGCTCCGCCGCCTCGGAGGGGGACTACGTTCGTGGCTCGGCATGCGATTCACCCGCATGCCTGCGCTTTACCTCACTGCGCCCCCCTCCTGCGGCTGCTGCGCCGACAACCGAGGACCCGGGGCGCCGATTCGCCCTGCGCCTGACTGTCATGTCCTCCGGAGCGCCTGGTCCAGGTCTTCGACGATATCGTCGATATGCTCCAGCCCGACCGACAGCCGGACGTAATCGTCGCTCACTCCCGTCGCGATCCGTTCCTCGCCGGTGAGTTGCTGGTGCGTCGTCGACGCCGGGTGGATCACGAGGCTTTTGGCATCCCCGATGTTGGCCAGGTGGGAGTGGAGCTTCACATTGTCGATGAATTGTTTTCCCGCCTCCATCCCTCCCTTGATCCCGAACCCCAGGATCGCGCCATACAGCCCGCGGTGGTGGTACCGCTTCGCAAGGGCGTGTTGCGGGTGGTTGGGCAGACCCGGGTAGTTGACCCACGTCACGTTGGGGTGAGTGGAAAGAAATCCGGCCACCGCCATCGCGTTCGTGCTGTGCCTCTCCATCCGCAGGGGGAGCGTCTCCATCCCCTGGAGAAAGAGGAAAGCATTGAAGGGGGACATCGCCGGTCCCAGGTCCCGCAGGAGCTGGACCCGCGCCTTGATGATGAATGCGACGTTGCCCATGCCCGGGAAATCGCTGAAGACCTCCCAGAATTTGAGCCCGTGGTAGGAAGGGTCCGGTTCGGTGAACTGCGGGAAGTTGCCGTTGCCCCAATCGAACGTTCCCGAGTCGACGATGATCCCGCCGATCGAGGTGCCGTGCCCCCCGATGAACTTCGTCGTGGAGTGGATGACGACATCGGCCCCGTGGTCGAAGGGGCGCAGCAGGTAGGGGGACGGCATCGTGTTGTCGATCACCAGGGGAATGCCCGCCTCGTGGGCGATGTCGGCCACCGCCCGGTTGTCCAGCGTGTCGAGCTTCGGGTTCCCGATCGACTCGGCGAAGATCGCCTTCGTCTTCTTCGTGATCGCCTTGCGGAAATTCTCCGGGTCGGAGGGGTCGACGAACTTCACGCAGATCCCCAGCTTGGGGAAGGTGTAGTGGAACAGGTTGTACGTCCCCCCGTACAGAGAGGCCGAGGAGAGGATCTCGTCCCCCGCGTTCGCGATGTTGAGCAGCGCGAGCGTCTCCGCCGCCTGACCGGAGGCGACCGCAAGGGCGCCGGTGCCCCCTTCCAATTGCGCTACCCTCTGCTCCAGGACGTCCGTGGTCGGGTTCATGATCCGGGTGTAGATGTTTCCGAATTCCTGGAGCCCGAACAAGCGAGCGGCGTGCGCCGTATCGTGAAACACGTACGACGTGGTCTGATATATCGGGACCGCCCTCGCGTTTGTCGCGGGATCCGGTTTCTGCCCCCCGTGCAGGGCGATCGTCTCCGGCCGGTACGAATCCGCCATCGGTTGACTCCTCTCCCTTGCGGAATGTTTATCGGAACATGATTCGGGATATACACTACTTTTGTCATAGATATTATAGTCTATATATTTCCGTGTCAATGTTTCTTTCCGGCACCCACATCTTTGGACAACTCACGGCAGATTCCTATTGACAAGGAGGAGGAGGAGGCCCTACAATCGTGTATACAGTATGCAGAAGGAAGGCCCCCTCTTCCTTTTGCAACCATCTCCTTCCTTTTCACTCCGCTCGACGGCTTCGCCTTCCGGCCCCCCCCGGGTGGCGGAGCCTTGGCGCGAAGAACCCGCTTCGACGCAGGCGCCCCGTTGCACGCGCGCCTGTGCGGGGACACTCCTCTCCCGTATTCCGGAGATGAATCAGGAATGTCCCCGGTGGTGCTAACTACGATCTTTCGAAAAGCCCCGCCGCGCCCATTCCGCCGCCGATACACATGGTGACCAGTCCCAGCTTCGCATCCCGGCGCTTCATCTCGTGAAGCAGCGTTGCGGTAAGCTTTGCTCCCGTGCACCCCAGGGGATGGCCCAGCGCGATCGCCCCCCCGTTCACGTTCACCCTGTCGGGGTCCAGCCCCAGCTCCCTGATGACGGGGAGGGACTGGGCGGCGAACGCCTCGTTCAATTCGACCAGGTCGATGCGCATCAGCTTGATCCGCAGCCTCTTCAGCAGCTTCGGCACGGCCGCAACCGGACCGATCCCCATGATCTCGGGCGGAACGCCCGCGACGGCGAATCCCAAGAAACGTGCAAGGGGCTCCGCGTGCAAGGCTTTCATTGCCTTCTCCGAGACGACCACGGCCGCGGCGGCCCCGTCGCTCATCTGCGAGGCGTTACCCGCGGTGACGGTCCCTTTCGTATCGAATGCGGGCTTGAGTTTCGCCAGCGCCTCGATCGTGGTGTCGGCGCGCGGGCCCTCGTCGACCTCGAAGACGATCTCCCGGGGGACGGGCCTTTCTCCGTCACT
>JBFFGP010000160.1:0-2488 GCA_041557435.1 Candidatus Deferrimicrobiaceae bacterium
CCTCTTCCCGCATAATCGACCGGGACGGGATGCGTCTCCCGGAGGACATGTCCGACCCGCTTACGCCCGAAGGGAAGCCGAACCCCGCCTATGCAACGGAGTTCATGCGAAACGCACAGGCTCTCGGCAAGGCGTATTGGGGAATCTTCGGACCGCGGCAGAGCCCGGACTTCGTCGTGGAGCGCCCCGAACAGAGCACGCTCCACTTCAGCACATTCGTCACGCGCGACTTCGACGAAACGAACGCGATGCCCTGCGGATTCGTGGTCTGCCGGGGAAAGACGGACCTGTCCATTCTCGGTTCCCACATGTACCGCCTGGACCAGGCGGCAGAGGTAATCCGTCTCCTCTCCGAAGGGAAGATCGTCATGGAGCAGGAGGACCTGGAGATCACCAACCTGGAGGGCCTTCCCGCCATCCAGCAGAACATGCTCGACGGCACCATGAAAAAACCGAAAGGCGTCGCGCTCGTCCAGGCGGACCGGGCCGGACGGGCGATCCGTGAGTACGAGGACGCCTTTTTCGGCGAGAAGCTTTTGGCCGCCGACCCGAAAGGAAACCGGTTCCTGGACGTCAGGCTCCTGGGCGAGGTGGCGATCGTGACCCTCACCCGCCCGGAATCGCTGAACGCTCTCAACGAGGAGCTGCTCACCCAGCTTTCCAGGACCGTGCGGGAGCTCGGGTCCCACGGAACGATCGAAGGGAGGCAGGTCAAGGCCCTGGTGCTGACGGGGGCGGGAAGGGCATTCGTCGCTGGCGCGGACGTGAAGGAGTTCCACGGCAAACCCGCCCCGGAGATCGACGCCCTTGCCTCGAAGAACATCTCCGTCTTCACGGAACTGGAGAACCTGCCCGTTCCGGTGCTCGCCGTCGTGGACGGGTTCGCCCTGGGAGGCGGCAACGAGTTGGCGTTGAGCGCCCACTACCGGATCGTGACGGAGAACGCGATCCTCGGGCAGCCCGAGGTCAAGCTCGGGATCATCCCCGGATACGGCGGAATGCAGCGTCTCCCGCGCCTCGTGGGGCCGGCCCGGGCGGCGGTAATGAGCGTCAACGGCGAGCCGATAGACGGGGACACGGCGGTTGCGTGGGGCCTGGCCGACGAATTCGCTTCGTCCGCTACCGCCCTGTCCGTAGCCGTCCGGCGGGCGCGGGAATTCCTATCGGGAGAGAGAACTGTCCCGCGAAAGGGCTGGGACGCGATTGCCGCGGGCCAGAAAGAGGCGCTGGACCGCCTCCTGGAAAAAAAGGAAATCCGCGAGATCCTGTCGGCCACGGTCCCCGGCCCGGAAGAGGCCAAGAACATCCGCACCGCGAGGACAGCCGCCGCAAAAGGGGCCCTTATCGCCATGAAATTCGGATACGAGAACGGGTTTTCCGCCGGGCTGGAAAACGATGCCCGGGCATTCGCCGAGATAACCGCCTCTCCCGTGGGACAAGAGTGGGTGGGACGCTTTCTCGCCAAGGACCCGATCCAGTCGTCTTTCCTGGAACTGATTCCCGGGGAGGAAACGTGACGCGGGAGTCGGTCGGTAGTCTTCGACTTTAGCCCAGCCTGCTCCGGGGAATGCGGATCGATGGACTTCGAACCGCATTCCCCGAAAATCCCGGAAACCTATTTCATGATCGGCATGACGAAATCGGCTCCCGTGCGAATCCCCGTCGGCCATCGTGACGTGATCGTTTTCATTTGGGTGTAGAAATTCACGCCTTCGGTGCCGTGCACGAAATAGTCCCCGAACATCGAACGTTTCCATCCGCCGAAGCTGTAAAATGCCACCGGTACGGGGATCGGCACATTGATCCCGATCATCCCCGCCTCCACCCGTCTGGCGAATTCGCGGGCGGTGTCCCCGTCCCGGGTGAAGACGGCGGTCCCGTTGCCGAACGCGTGATCGTTCACCAGCTGCAACGCACCCTCGAAATCCGGAACGCGCACCAGTGAAAGCACGGGGCCGAAGATCTCTTCCTGGTAGATCCTCATCCCGGGCGTAACCCGGTCGAACAGGCAGGCGCCGAGGAAAAAACCGTTGTCGTGACCCGTGACCTTGAGCCCCCGGCCGTCCACGACAAGCTTTGCCCCTTCGGTTACGCCGAGGTCAACGTACCTTGTCACTCGCTCCAGGTGTTCGCGGGTGACAAGCGGGCCCATTTCCGCCTCGGGATTCTCGCCGGGCAGGACCTTCAGCGTCTTGATTCTGTCGACGAGACGGTCCACCAAGGCATCGGCGACCTTGTCCCCTACCGCGACGACCACGGAGATGGCCATGCAACGTTCTCCCGCGGAGCCGTATGCAGCTCCCATCAAGGCATCCACCGCCTGATCGAGATCCGCATCGGACATTACGATGGCGTGGTTTTTCGCGCTGCCCAGGGCCTGAACACGCTTGCCATGCTGCGTTGCCTTCCGATACACCTGTTCTCCGACTGCGCTGGACCCTACAAAGCTTACCGCGGCGACCTGCGGGTGCGAGATCAGGTGATCGAC
>JBFFGP010000161.1:0-2459 GCA_041557435.1 Candidatus Deferrimicrobiaceae bacterium
CATGGTTTCCCGTCGCCGCCCAGCAAAGGCGGTAGACCGCCTGCCGGTGGCGGGTCACCAGCGCATCAAACGCGCGCCGGTCCCCCCCTGCCGCCTGCGCGGCAAGGCGCTCGTCCTTTTCCCCAACGAGGTCCGCGCCCATCCCTCACTTTCTATACCACACCAGCGGCGAAAATATTCCCGCCGGAAAATGATCGGGGGGACCGGGAATAAAAGCCGGCCGGGCCGGGTACATGGGGCAGGAACGGAACAATCATCCTGTCCGAAACGGAGGATCACCATGGAAACGACGCGGATCGGGAAAACGATCGGAACGCTGGCATGGGCGCTGGCGATCCTGGTTCTGGGCGCGGCGCGCGCACCGGCTGCCCCCCTCACGTTCGACGTCCGGTCGGAGAACCGGACGGTGCTCATCCCCGGCCCCGGCGACGGGACGATCCAGATCCAGGTGGTCGCCCCCGATGCCCCGGAGGTCCTTATCGACCGACCCAGGCTGAACCTCGCCCTCGTCATCGACCGGAGCGGGTCGATGTCGGAGGCGCGCAAGCTCGACTTCGTCAAGACGGCCGCCCACCAGCTCGTGGACATGATGGGGCCGGACGATATCCTTTCCATCGTGGCCTACGACCATCATGTGCAGATCCCGTGGCCGTCGCGCCCCGTGGGGCGGAACCGGGCGAAACTCCACCGGATCATCGCCGGGCTGTATCCGGGAGGGGCGACGTTCCTTTCCGGCGGGTTGGAAGAAGGGTATCGGCAGGCGAAATGCGGGCAGCGCAGGGGAACCTTGAACCGTGTCCTTCTCCTTTCGGACGGGCTGGCCAACCGTGGGGTGACCAGCCGCGGGGACCTGCGGGAGCGGGCGGCGGTCATGTCGGAAAAGGGGATCTCGGTCTCCACGTTCGGGGTCGGCCACCATTTCGATGAGGAGCTGATGACGATGGTCGCGGGGGGCGGGGGCGGGAATTACCGCTATCTCGGCGATCCCGAGCGGATCGTGGCGGCGCTTGCCTCCGAGTTCCACACCGCGTCGCGGACGGCCGCGTCCGAGGTCGAGATCATCATTCGTCTCAAGAGGGACTGCCGCTTCGGCTCGGTGGTCGGGCGCGACTGGCGGCGCGATGGCGACTCCTACATCATCCGCCTGGGCGATCTTTCCGCGGGCGAGCGCCGGACCGTTTTCGCCAATTTGAACGTGGCCGGAGATCGACCCGGCCTGCGGGAGGTGGGCGAGGTGGCGCTGCGCTACCGCGATCCGGTGACTTCGAAAGTGGTCACCCCTTCCGCACAGGCCGTTTCCCTCGAGCTCGTGCGGGACGAGCGGATACACCGCGAGGGATTCGACCGGTCGGTGCAGGAAAAGAAAGCGGTGGCGGAGTCCAGCGTCCTGGTGCAGGAAGCCGCCCGGCTGGCCGACCAGGGGAAAAAGGAGGAGGCCAAGGAGATGCTCGGCAAGGTCCTGGACGGACTGGCTGCGGCCCCGGCGTCTCCCGCGGTCCGCGCCGAGATGGATCATGCGAACCGGTATAAAGACAGCCTCGACGGGATGGAGGACATGAACTCGGAGCCGGCCAAGGCCGCCCAGAAGGCGATCAAGTACCGTGCGTATGAAACGCTGCAGCAAAGGTAGGGAATAGCCGGGAATGGGGAGGGGGAAATCGCCCCCTCCCCTAAAGGAACGGCTCCGGGATGATCGGGATAATCAAAGCGTTACCGACATTCGATGCCCGGTCGGGCAAATCCGCGCTTGGGAGGAAAGCGTGCCGGGGAAACCGCATCGGATGTCATTGGTATTGATAAAAATTCCGTGTTTTCTCCTCCGGTCCGCAAGGGCATTCTCCTGTAAGCGTATGGAATCAAATGAGGATTATTTTTTTTGGCGCCTCTCATCGTATTCACATGACTTGTGGAGTGACTGTGGAATACCTTGCGGAATATTACCTTTGCATCATATGAACCCCCTCCGCTGGCGCTCCGGTATTGCCTTCCCGTCCGTGCCGAACAGGATGCCTTTTTTTTCAGCACCACGTCCGAAGGTTGCCAGCCGATTGAGGGGTTGGCGGGGAGTTCAGCCGGGATATTGCGGTTTCAACCCCATGCAGCCATCGCGATACCCGCGAGCGAAAGCATGAACATTGCGGCAGCCGTTTTGACGGGCGATTTCTGCGATGGAATAATGATCGGGGAGTGATCCCGGTCGAGCGTTGTTGAAATGAATCTGGATCCCCAGATGATAACCTCTCCCGTATTCCGCTTTCCTCGGTGCGCTGTTCGCAATCATACGATCTGCCAGAAGGAGAAGTTTCTGAAAATCTGCGTAAGTCATTCTTCCTCCTGCGCTCCGGCAATTAACAAGCATCTCCATATTTATTCGTCAAAGCCGGATGAAATCTTTATCTGGCGTTGCGGGGGGGGCGTGCCTGCGGGTTCGACGAAGGGATTGGCGGTCTCACGGCGCC
>JBFFGP010000162.1:0-2373 GCA_041557435.1 Candidatus Deferrimicrobiaceae bacterium
AGGATCTCATCGGGCTCCTTCGGCAGGAGGTCCACGTCGCGCACAAGACAGTGCGCTTTCCGCGAAAGGAGACCCTCGCGGACCTGTTCAGCCGGGCAGTCAACCGGGGCGAAGACATCACGACCGTCATGGAGCGGGACGCGCCGCACTTCCTGTACTGTCTGGACGACATCCTCCGGATCCACAGGCTCTACGAGGCGGCGAAACGGGATCGGAACCTGATGGACTACGACGACCTGCTCGTCCACCTGGCCACCCTTCTCGGGAGGAACGAAGGGATCCGGCGCGCAGTATCCGAGGCTTACCGGCACATCCTGGTCGACGAATACCAGGACACGAATCGGATCCAGGCGGAGATCCTGAGGCTCCTGGCGGAAACCCACGACAACGTGATGACGGTGGGGGACGACTCCCAGAGCATCTACTCGTTCCGCGGAGCCAGGTTCCGCAATATCCTCGACTTTCCTTCGGATTTCCCAGGTGGGAAGGTGGTCTACCTGGAAGAAAACTACCGGAGCGTCCAGCCGATCCTGGACGTGACCAACGAGATCATCGCCCGGGCGGCGGAGAAGTTCCCCAAGCGCCTTTTCACGGCCCGGGGGGGAGGGGAGAAGCCGTCGATCCTGTCCGCCCCGAACGAGCGGATCCAGTCCGCCTTCGTCGCCGACCGGATCCTCGAGCTCCACGAAGATCAAGGCATCCCCTTGAGGGAGATCGCGGTCCTGTTCCGGGCCGCCTACCTTTCGTTCGACCTGGAGGTCGAGCTCGCGAAGAGGCACATCCCGTACCGGAAGTATGGCGGCTTCAAGTTCCTGGAGACCGCGCACGTCAAGGACGTGATCGCCCACCTTCGGCTGGTCGAGAACCCGCGGGACACCGTGAGCCTCTCCCGGGCGCTGATGCTCCTCCCCGGGGTAGGGCGCAAGCGCAGCGCGGAGATATCGCGCCACGCTTTCGAGGAGGCTTCGCACGCTCCCGTTCTCTCCTCGCTTGCCACCATGAAATCGTCGGAGGCGGCCGGCCGGCTCTCCGGGTGTTTGCGGGAGCTCATGGGAAAACCGCTACCCCCCGCGGAGATGATGGCCCGGGTCCAAGCGTATTACCGCCCCCTCCTGGAGGCGAAGTTCGACGACTATCCGCGGCGCCTCAAGGACCTGGAACACCTCGAGTCGCTTTGCGCGCGTCACCGAACGTTGTCTTCTTTCCTCGCGGAGGTCACGCTCGAGCCGCCGGAGGCCTCCGTGGCGGACATCGTTCCCCCCGAAAGGGACGACGACACCCTGACACTGTCGACGATCCACTCGGCCAAGGGGCTGGAGTGGAAGGTCGTATTCCTGCTCTGGGTGCTGGACGGGAAGCTTCCGCTCGCGCGGGCTGCGGAGGACGAGGAGGAGATGGAGGAGGAGCGGCGGCTCCTATATGTTGCGGCGACCCGGGCTAAGGACACCCTGGTTCTTACCTATCCCGTCAATATTTACGAAAGGGCTTCGGGGACGGTGCTCTCCCTGCCGTCCCGGTTCGTGGAAGACATTCCGCCGGGTATCCTGCCCCGGTATGCGCTGATCGAATAGCTACCGGCGGCCCCGGTCCTCGAACACCTTACCGCACCAGCTGCAGTAGGGGGATTCGTGCGGGACCCAATGGTGACACCGCAGGCACTGCTTCTCCGTGGGGGTCTTTTCCTCCCCCTCCTCCTCTGCGTCCCACATGTCCTCGTCGTACTTCCAGTCGTCCCGCGGCACGCGTTCCCTCCGAGCGGACCTTGCGGCCAAGGAGATTTCTGCTACGTCTCGGGTAGATCTTACCATCCGGGAGCGCAAGAGTGCCCGGAAAATGAAAAGGGGCAAACCCGCAAGGGGTTCGCCCCTTCCCCGATCCGGTCCCGGGTCTGCCGGCCCAGGGGTTCCCCTCAGAAAGCGCCCTTCTCCTTCGTGTAGGCCAGGCGTCCCCCGGCCAAGATGATCTCGATCTGGCGGTCGGTCAGGGCGTGCTTAACCTCGAACTCGAACCCGTTTGTGACGTTGCGGGCCCTGAGCGTCGACTTCTTCGCGATCTCCTCCCGGATGTTCGGGATCTCTATCTGGTCCCCCTGGTTGATCCGGTCGTAATCGGCCTCGTCGGCAAAAAGAAGGGGGACGATCCCGAAGTTGATCAGGTTGGCAGAGTGGATCCGCTCGAACGATTTGGTGATGACCGCCCGGACTCCCAGATGGCTCGGGCAGATCGCCGCATGCTCACGCGAAGAGCCCTGGCCGTAGGACATTCCCCCCACGACGACGTTGTGGACGCCTTTGGCCTTGTTCTCGAGCGCGCGATTGCTGAACGCCTGATCGACCCCTTCGAAGACGAACTCGGCGTACTTTCCGATATTGG
>JBFFGP010000163.1:0-2313 GCA_041557435.1 Candidatus Deferrimicrobiaceae bacterium
GAAGTGCGGGTGCGGGGGGACGGCGGTATTCACAGTGGCCGACAAAAATGTCGTATTGAGGACATATGCGAAGGTATTCCGCCGGCGGAAACGCCGCCGGAGCATGAGGGGGAATCCAGCAGTACGTGCCCGCTTCCGTGGACCCGAGGCGCAGCGGGGGATTCCACTCAGCTGCGCTTGCGACCTTTCGCCCGCTCGCTGCCGGTTCCGCTCGCCGGAATTTCCTCTTTCGGCGTGACACTCCTGTTGAGCGGGGACACTCCTCAACGTACAACTCGAAATAGGAATGTCTCCCCTCCGAGGGACAAGAAGAGGGACGGCCCTAAGAAGTCGGGGAGAAAAAAGAGTTCTTAGGAACGTCCCTGTTCTAAGGTTTCCAGGGGGAGGAAAGGGAGTGCTTCTTCATCTTGTAGGCGACCTGGCGGGGGGTAAAGCCAAGGATCTTCGCCGCCCGCGCGATCACCCACCCCGTGGACTCGAGCGCTTTGCGCAGCTCCTCCTTCTCCATGGCGCGAAGATGTTCCGCCCGGGAGGAGTATGGGGAGCGAAATTCGCTTGGCTCCGCGGAGCCGGCAGGACCCTGCAGCGGACGGTGCTCCTCCGGTATCGAGGATAGAGCGAAGAGCCTGACTGCCCGCGGGAGGTCCTGGACCCCGGCGGTGGAGGCCTTCGCCATCACCACCGTCCGCTCCACCAGATTCTCCAATTCCCTCACGTTTCCCGGCCACCGGTATTCGCGGAGCAGGTCGATCGCCTCGGGAGTGAAGGAGACCCCTTTGCCGTGCTCCTTGTTGAACCGATCCAGGAAGTGCTCCGTGAGGGGGATGATGTCCTCCCGCCGGTCCCTGAGCGGGGGGAGGAAGAGGGGGATCACGTTCAGCCGGTAGAACAGGTCTTCCCGGAACCGTCCCTGCTCGACCAGCCGTTCCAGGTCTGCGTTCGTGGCGGCGATGATGCGGACGTCCACCGCGAGGGTCCGGTTCTCCCCGAGCCGTTCGAATTTCCTCTCCTGCAGGACGCGCAGGAGCTTCACCTGCGTGGGAAGGGGGATGTCGCCGACCTCGTCCAGGAAGATCGTCCCGCTGGAAGCCAGTTCGAACCGACCTTTCCGCTCCTCGACGGCGCCGGTGAACGCACCCCGCTTGTGGCCGAAGAGCTCGGACTCGAGAAGCGTCTCGGGCAGCGCCGCGCAATTCACCGTGACGAACGGACCTTCCGCCCGGGGGCCCGCCAGGTGAATCGCCCGGGCGACCATCTCCTTGCCGGTACCGCTCTCGCCGCGCAGAAGGACCGTGGCGCGCGAGGGAGCGACGCTTGTCACCTGGCCGAAAACCTCCTGCATCCGCTTGCTCTGGCCGATGATGTTCTCGATCCGGTAGGTCTTGCGGATCTTCTTCTCGAACTCCTGCTGCTGCCGCTGGAACTCCTCCTGCAGCCGGTCGATCGCCGCATGCATCTTCAACGCCTGGCCGATGAGGCATCCGATTACCGTAAGTGCCCGGGTGTCCGCCTCCAGTGCCTGGGTGCCGGCTCGGCCGATCCTTTCGCCGGTCAGCACCCCGAGGACTTCGTTCCCGATCTTGATGGGGACGGCGATATAGGAGAGCGGGCCCGCCGGCCCCTTTCCGTGGGTCCGCGTTTTGTCCAGGAAGGACGGCTCCTTCCGCACGTCGGGGATGGCGGACGGGCCGCCGGACTTCATCGTCTTCCCGACGATACCTTCCCCCCACACGTAGCGGGCGCGGCCGCGTTCTTCCGCAGTGTAGCCGGCGGACAACTCCATCCGGATCTCGCGCGTGGAGGCGTCGGGCAGGAGAATCGCCGTCCTGTCGAAACCGAGCAGGCTCTGGAGGGTGCGAAGCGAGGTTCCCATCGCCCGCGTGAGGTTCTGCGTGGACGTAAGGATCTTCCCTACCTCGTAAATAGCGGAGATCTCCTCCTTTTCCGTGGATCTGCGGTTGGCCACGGGTTGATTATATCGCGGGGGGAGGGGAGAAACGAAAATAGTAAAGGGAGCCGGCGACCGGAGGTATAATGCGGTCAACCCTTTCCGGACGGGAGGTTCCTAATGCGCCGTCACCGTTTCTCCGCCGTGTCGCGTCTCCTGCTGGCAACCCTTCTGGTCTCCTATCTTGCAACCGGATGCGGGGCCGTCCGGCCATCAGGGGTCGAAACATCCGCGGCCGGAAAGACCGTTTCCCCCCATCCCGGGGTTACGATCCCAGAGGAGTTCGAGGTAACGCTTTCGCTTGCTCCGGGGCAGGAGTGGAAAAGCCGGTTCCTGTCGACGAACCAGATCGAACGGACGTTGAC
>JBFFGP010000164.1:0-2306 GCA_041557435.1 Candidatus Deferrimicrobiaceae bacterium
CGATCGCGGAAGGAGCAAAGATCTCCCGGTCCATCCTCTGGCCCGGGGCCTCTCTCGCAGCGGGAGAGGAACTTGCCGGTGCGAGTCTCACTCCGCGGCGCCGCATCCAGGTCGGATGACCCCACCCGGAAACCTCGGCCGGATTCCGACCCTTTTCCCCCGACCTCCGCGGTAAGTTCTCCTCTTCGATTTTCGATAGATTTACGAACGGAGACTAGCCTCTCCCATACAGGTAGAAGGAGAATGCGGCGAGCAGGAACGTGTACGGCGCAAACCGGAGAAATTTCCCCCGGATAACAAGCCGCTCGACAAGCACCAGCGCGAGATATCCCACAACGAAAGATAAGATAAAACCAAGGGCGGAAGGGATGATTCCGGGCAGCTCCGACGCGCCCTGGTGCAGATGAAGGCCAGCAGCCCCCAGAATGGCCGGGACCGAGATGAAGAAGGAGTATTTCGCGCTCCGCGACGCTCCGATCCCCAGAACCAGGGCAAGCGATATGGTAGCCCCGGACCGGGAAAGCCCGGGGATGATGGCCGCCCCCTGCATGACCCCGATGGCCAATGCCTCCCAGAGATCGATCCGGTCGGGGTCCACCTTGTGGCGGAACCGGAGATTGCTGACAAGCAGGAACGCCGTGAGGAGCAGGTACGAGATCCCCACTCCCCGAAAGCTAAATCCTGCCTCCACTGCATCGTGGAGAAGGTATCCGATGACGGCCGTCGGGACGCTGGACACGAGTAACAGCAGAATGTCCCGGCGCCCCCATGCACCCCGCTGAAAGACCGGATCCCGCCGGAAAAAAGAGCCGAGCACCTCGGCAACCTCCCGCCGGAGGAAGAGGAGGACGGCGAGCAGCGTGCCCAGATGCAGGAGGATGTCGAACGCCAGTTCGGATTCCCTGAGCCCGAGGAGTTTCTGCGCGAGAAACAGGTGTCCCGAGCTGCTCACCGGGAGGAACTCGGTGGCCCCCTGGAGGATTCCCAGAAGTATCGCCTTGAGAATCGTCAAACGGCCGCCGTCACGAGATTCCGGACTTCGCGGTTTCCACTGCACCTTCCATCACGGCGCGGATCCGTTCCACGGTTTCCCGGTCCTTTCCCTCGAATCGGAGGACGAGCACGGGTTGCGTATTCGACGCCCGTACGAGCCCCCACCCCCCGTCGAACATCGCACGTATGCCATCCACCTCGATCACGTCCCGCGCCTGCGGCCGGACGATCTCCGCCACCTTCTCCGCAACCCGGAACTTGATCTCGTCGGGGCACGTAACCCGGATCTCGGGTGTCGCCACGACGGGCGGCAGATCCGAGAGCATCTCGCTCAAGGGGCGATCTGCGTGCGCGAGGATCTCGAAGAGCCTTGCCGAGGCGTAAATTGCATCGTCGAAACCGAGATAGCGATCGGAAAAGAAGATGTGCCCGCTCATCTCGCCTGCCACTTCCGCCGACTCTTCCCTCATCTTCTGCTTGATGAGGGAGTGCCCGGCCTTCCACATGACGGGTGTCCCGCCATGCCGGGCGATGTCGTCGTACAGGTTCTGCGACGCCTTCACCTCCGAGATGACGGTCGCCCCGGGC
The DNA here is from genome assembly GCA_041557435.1 of Candidatus Deferrimicrobiaceae bacterium. Lineage (GTDB taxonomy): Bacteria > Desulfobacterota > Deferrimicrobia > Deferrimicrobiales > Deferrimicrobiaceae > JBFFGP01. Next base: position 1,582 of record JBFFGP010000164.1, read on the forward strand.
TTTCTCCGGAGGATTTCCCGGGAAAAGAGGGCCAGGAGGTAATCCCCGTACAGGATTTCCCCCTTCTCGTTCACGGCACCGATCCGGTCGGCGTCGCCGTCGTACGCGACTCCCACGTCGGCACCCGTTTCCCGGACCGCTTGGATAAGAGACCGCAGGTTCTCCGGGACGGTCGGGTCGGGGAAATGGTTGGGAAACCTGCCGTCCATATCGCAGAACAGCTCCACTACCGCAAGTCCCAGGTCGCGGAAAAGGGGTGGGGCTACCGGGCCCGCGGTACCGTTTCCTGCGTCCACCACCACCTTGATCCTGCGCGGGATGGAGATGTTCGACTTCACGTACTCCCGGTAGTCCGGCACCACTTCCCGCCGGCTCTCCCTTCCCTTGCCGGAGGCGAAATCCTCCTTTTCTATGATCCGCCGAATCTCCTGGATCTTCTCGCCGTAGAGGGTGGTCGGCCCCACGCACATCTTGAATCCGTTGAACTCGGGGGGGTTGTGGCTCCCCGTGATCATCACCCCGCCATCCCCTCCGAACCGGATGATGGAAAAGTACAGGAGCGGTGTGGGACAGATTCCCACGTCGACTACGTTCCGCCCCGTTGACAAGAGGCCGTCGACCAAGGCATCCCGGAAAGAGGGCGAGGAAAGCCGGCAGTCCCGTCCGAGCATGAGGGAGGCGACCCCTTTCCGGGCCGCATAGGTCCCGAATCCCTTCCCGATGGC
>JBFFGP010000165.1:0-2275 GCA_041557435.1 Candidatus Deferrimicrobiaceae bacterium
AAGTAGGGTCGTGAACCTTCTCGACGTGGTGATCGTCGCCCTCTGTATCGGATTCGCCGTGTACGGGATCGTCCAGGGCGTGGTACGCCAGCTGTTCTCCTGGGGAGGGCTGATCCTTGGCCATATCGTCGGCGTGAAATTCTACGCAACGGCGCAGGAGCAGTTGCGCCTCGACTTCCCCCACGGTGACATCGTGGCGTACCTTTTGACCTTCGTCGCGGTATACCTCGTCTTCCGTCTCGTGGGACTCTTCGTCGAACGATGGGTGCGCGGCTCGGAGCTCTCGGGGACCGACCGGTTCGCGGGGATGATGACCGGGTTCGTGAAGGGCGTTCTCCTCTCCGTCCTCCTGGTGTTCGTTCTCGTCATCCTTCTCCCCCGTGACACATCGTTACTCCGGGAGTCGAAGCTTGCTCCCCGGACGATGGTGGCGATCAGGTGGGTGCAGAAAGTCTTTCCGGAGAAGATCCGCAATGCCTTCCGGGAGAAGGTCGGCAGCATCTCGCCCCCGTCGCGTGGCGGAAGGAAGGACCCGGCCGCGGCCGCTCAGCCGAAAAACCGGTCCAAAAAGTAGTTCCGAAGGCAGAGGGAAAGGTTGGACACGATGTCTCGCTTGGCGTTGGTGAGGTAGATCCGTCTGTCCCAGGAGAAGGTCTCCTTTTCGACACGCACCATATCCCCGTCGGCTATTCCCTCTGCGCGAAGCCCCTCCGAGAGGAGGGGAACGAGCTTGTCCTTCATCCGCAGATGCGTGTCCACGAGTACGATGGCGAAATCCGGCGAAAGCGTTTTCACCCGGTCGAGGAACGCCGACATCTCCTTCTGCTCGATGTGCTTGGGCGGAGAGGTCTTGGTCTCCAGGTAGAGGAGTTTCCCGGCAACCAGGGCGAGGATGTCGAAATCCCCGCCGCACGGCAGGCCGGAGATCGTGACCCCCCAGAGGGCATCCGCGGCAAACTGCCGCCGGAGCGTTTCCGCGACGAACCACTCGAAAGTGTCCCCGAAGTCCGTGACCGACTCGGCCAGGAAGCGGATCTTCCCGCCGGGCCTGCGCCGGATGAGCCCCAGGCGCTCGACCTGACGGGCCATTCCCTCCACGGATTCCGGCGTGAAGAAAGGTCCCAGCCGTTCCGGCAGGAACCGGTCCCGAAGCGCCAGGATGTCCCGCAGGAAGAGACGGAACGAGTAGGAGTGGAGAAGCTCGTAGAGGGTTTCGCGGTCCGCGGGGGACGAAAGGTATGGGAGGAACGTCCGGTCCTCCCCGGTGAACGTGGAAAGGGCTAAGCCCCTCTGCAGCAGCGCCCGAACGACAGGCGAGGGTGCCGGTTCCGGGGGGCCGCCCCGGCCGCTACCGTCGCCGGATCGCCTTCTGCGATGTCTTGATGGCACAGAGGTCTGCGCACATCGTGCAGGCGGACTCGTCGGTTGTCGGCAGGTCTCCCCCGCGCAGTTCGCGCGCGCGCTCCGGGTCGAGCGACAGCTCGATCTGGGTTTTCCAGTCGAGGTTCCGCCTGGCGTCGGCCATCCGGTTGTCCCTGTCCATCGCGCCCGGGATCTTGCGGGCGATGTCGGCGGCGTGCGCGGCGATGCGGGAGGTGATCACTCCCTCTTTTACGTCCCCGACCGACGGGAGCCTCAAGTGCTCGGACGGCGTCACGTAGCACAGGAAATCCGCACCGCTCCAGGCGGCGATCGCCCCTCCGATCGCGGACGTGATGTGATCGTACCCCGGTGCGATGTCCGTCACGAGAGGACCGAGGACGTAGAACGGCGCCCCGTGGCAGAGACGCTTCTGGAGCACCACGTTCGCCGCGATCTGGTCCATCGGCACGTGCCCCGGCCCCTCGATCATCACCTGAACGTCTTTTTCCCAGGCGCGCTCGGTGAGCTCCCCCAGCATCATCAGCTCGTGAACCTGCGCGCGATCGGTCGCGTCGGCCAGGCATCCCGGCCGCAGGCCGTCTCCCAGCGAAATGGTGATGTCGAACTCCCGGCAGATGTCGACCAGCCGGTCGTAATGCTCGTAGAAAGGATTCTCCCGGTCGTTGTATTCCATCCACTCCGCCAGAAGGGATCCGCCCCGGCTGACGATGTCCAGCCGGCGTCCTTCCCGGATCAGGCGTTCGAGGGCCTCCCTCGTCACCCCGCAGTGGACCGTCATGAAATCGACCCCGTCCTCGGCCTGTTTCACGATCCCGTCGAAGAAGTCGTCGGGGGTGAGCTCCACCCAGGACTTTCCTTTGGCGACGGCATCGGCGGCCGCCTGGTAGACGGG
>JBFFGP010000166.1:0-2256 GCA_041557435.1 Candidatus Deferrimicrobiaceae bacterium
GCCGGCGCCAACATCCTCCGCCGGCTTCGCGACGGCGAGAGCGTTGCGCTTGTGTCCGATGCGGGCACGCCCGCCATCTCGGACCCCGGGTACGAGCTGGTGCGGGAGGCGATCGGCGCGGGAGTTCCCATCGAGGTTGTCCCGGGCCCCTCGGCGCTCATCGCAGCGCTTGTGGTATCCGGGCTGCCCACCGACCATTTCACGTTCGAGGGGTTCCTGCCTGTCCGCAAGGAAAAACGCCGGAAGGCGATGCAGGCCTTGGGCGCGGAGACGAGAACGATGATCTTCTACGAGTCCCCGCAGCGCATCGCGGCCTTCCTCCGGGAGGCCGCGGAGGTCTTCGGCGAAAGGCGGGCCTGCGTCGTTCGGGAGCTCACGAAGATCCACGAGGAGATTTTGCGGGGCACGCTTCCGGAATTGGGGGAGGAGATGTCACGGCGGGAGTCGGTCCTGGGCGAAATCACCGTGGTGATCGGGGGATGCCACAAAACGGTGGTATTGTCCGTCGAGGAGATCGTGAAGGCGGCTCTCGAGGACGCCTCCGGGTCGTCCCGGGACCTCGCCCGGGAGATCGCCGAGCGAACGGGGCTGTCCCGCAAGGAAGTGTACACGGAGATCCTGAGACAGAGACAGAAATAGGAACGGGCGGCCCGGGAAAGCCGCCCGCGCTAAAGCATTACATCCACCGCGCGAACCGCGCCTATTTCTTCTTCTCGCTCACCTGCACCAGCAGCGAGTCGGAAACGTTCGTCACCAGCCCGTGGAACGTCTCTTTCGCTTTTTTGAAGGACGAGTTGGTAAATATCTTTTCCAGGGCAGCGAGGTTGTCCAAGTCCACCTGCACCACGCGCTGCGGTGAGGAACCGCCCAGCATGCTCTGGTAGGTCCGGACCGCCCGGACTCCCGGAAACTTGAGCCAAATGTCCTTTCCCGTGCGCGACAGATATTTCTGGTACTCCTTCGCCTTTCCGGGGAGAACGTCGAACCGATACTCGAACGTGATCATGGAGAGACCTCCTGTAAGGATGTTTTCACTGCAAACGGGGGGACACTCCCTCCCCTGGTGTCAATCGACACGTAGGACCACTTTCCCAAACTGTTTCTTCTCTTCGAGCCGCCGCTGGGCTTCCTTTGCTTCGGACAGGGGGAACACCGAGTCGACGACCGGGCGGACCCGGCCCCCCGAGAACATCCGGAGCATCTCGGAGAACTCGGCGTGTGTTCCCATCGTGGAGCCCATCACCGTCAGCTGGTTCCAGAAGATCCTGGCGATGTCCTCTTCCGGGTTCGGGCCCGTCGTTGCCCCGCACGTGAGCAGTCTGCCTCCCCGGGCGAGGGAGGCGATCGACTGCTTCCAGGTCGCCTTCCCCACGGAATCGAGCACGATGTCCACGCCCCGCTTCCCGGTGATCTTCCGGGTCTCGCGGGAGAAATCGCCCGTCCCGTGGTTGATCCCGAAATCCGCTCCCCATTCCTCTGCGTGCCGGAGCTTCTCCGCGTTTCCCGACGTAACGCCGACGGTGAGACCGATACGCTTCGCGATCTGGAGTGCGGCGAGAGACACGCCTCCCCCGATTCCGATGATGAGAAGCGACTCGCCCGGCCTTGCCTTCCCCTTGGTGACGAGCATCCGCCAGGCGGTGAGGAAGGTCAAGGGAAAGGCGGCGGATTCCTCCCAGGTGAGCTCCTGAGGCTTCGGATACGCATTGATCTCGGGGGCGACGACGTATTCGGCGAAGGTCCCCCAGATATGCTCACCGAGCAGGTGGAAGGTCACGCAGAGGGAATGTTCCCCCCGCAGGCAGAACTCGCACGTTCCGCAGTGGATTCCGGGATTCAGGACAACCTCGTCCCCCGGTTTCACGCGCGTCACCCCCGGGCCTGCGACATCGACGACACCTGCGCCGTCCGATCCCATCACGTGCGGCATGGCGAGAGAGATCCCCGGGATTCCGATGCGGACGAAGATGTCGAGGTGGTTGATCGCCCCCGCGCGGACGCGGACCCGCACCTGACCCGGCCCGGGGACGGGGTCGGGAAGGTCGTCGTACCGGATCTTGTCTATGTCCCCGTGCTCGGTAAGAAAGGAAGCCTTCACGGGGGCGGTCCCTCTCCGTCGCGGTCCGTACGGGACCGCAAGTTTATGGCTCGATCTTGTTGCGGCGCATGAGGTCATCCAGGGAGGAAACGTCGATGTTGAGAAGTTGCGCGGCCCGCTCCCAGTCCCCGTCGGCTAAGGCCAAGGCCTGGAGGACC
>JBFFGP010000167.1:0-2134 GCA_041557435.1 Candidatus Deferrimicrobiaceae bacterium
CAAGGTGGCGCACACCGTTTTTGCGCTACCGTTCGCGCTGATGGGGGGATTCCTCGCCGCGGGCGGGATTCCTTCCGCCCGGACGATCTTCTACATCGTCCTGGCCATGGTGGGGGGCCGGAGCGCCGCGATGGGGTTCAACCGGTTAGTCGACGCCGACATCGACGCGAAAAACCCGCGGACCCGGGAACGTGCCATCCCGAAGGGCGAGGTGAGCAAGCCGATGGCCGCCGTGTTCATCTTCATGTCGGTGGTCCTGCTCGAGCTTTCGGCGGCGAAGCTCAATCCCCTGTGTCTCAAGCTCTCCCCGGTGCTCCTTCTGCTTCTTTTCTCCTACTCCTACACGAAGCGCTTCACCTGGGCGTCGCACATCGTCCTGGGCCTGTGCCTCGGGGCCGCGCCGCTGGGCGCCTGGATCGCCGTCACGGGGGAGGTCGACCCGAGAATCCTGATCATCTCCTTCGCGGTCCTGTTCTGGGTCGCCGGGTTCGACGTCCTCTATGCCCTCCAGGACGTCGAGTTCGACCGGAAGGAGGGGCTCCACTCCATACCGCGGGTTTTGGGAATCGGGAAATCCCTTTGGGTGGCGAGGGGTTTTCACTTCGTGATGGCGGCTCTCCTGCTGGTGGGCTATTATAGTTTCGGATTGGGATGGTGGTTTCTCGCGGGGTGGGGGATTTGCTGCGCGGTGCTGGTGTACGAACACGGCATCCTTCGCGAAAACGACCTTTCCCGGTTGAACGTAGCGTTTTTCAACCTGAACGGTATCATAAGCATCGCGCTTTGCCTGTTCACCTATCTCGACCTCGTGTTCTGACCCGACGGGAAGGGGCGGTGGGGAGTATAGGAACCTCCATGAAGGTGCTTCTCGGCATATCCGGCGCAAGCGGTGCCGTCTACGGCCTCCGCACCGGCACGGCGCTCCATTCCCGGGGCGTGGAACTCCACATGATCGTCACCCGGACGGCGTGGGATATTCTGGACTCGGAGGTCGGGACGGGGAAGACCACCCGGGCAGGCAAGACGCGAAGGAGCCCGCCGCGCAGCAGGAACCTTTCGGGGAGGAAGCGGTGGCTGGCGGACCGGATGTCCGTGCCCCCGGGGGCGTTGTCCCTGTACGAGGAGGACGATTTCTCCATTCCGTTTGCCTCCGGATCCAATCCCCCGGACGCCCTGATCATCGCTCCCTGCTCGATGGGGATGCTCGGGAGGATTGCCCACGGGATCTCGTCCTCGCTCCTTTCGCGATGCGCGGACGTCGCTCTGAAGGAGAGGAGGCCGCTGGTGGTCGTTCCGCGGGAGACCCCGCTGTCTGCCATTCACCTGGAGAACATGCTCGTCCTGGCGCGCGCCGGGGCGGACATCCTTCCGGCGTGCCCGGGGTTCTACCACCTCCCGGCCACCGTTTCGGAGATGGTCGATTTCGTCGTCTCCCGCATCCTCGGACGGATCGGGATCGACGCGGGACTCACCGCCCGGTGGGGCGAGGCCCCCGGACCGGAGGAGGCGGGGAAAAAGGGAGGTCGCCGGGCTCCGGGAGCGTGACGCTCGCGATTTCAAGGCACCGCGCGAGGGATACGGCGCGGAATACAAGGGAGGATTCCTACGGTGAAAAGGATCCTGGTGGTAGACGACGAGGAGAACATCCGCGAGCTGTACCGGGACGAACTCGTCGAAGAGGGGTACGAAGTGGAACTGGCCGGGGACGGACGCGATGCGCTCGGGAAATTCGACTCCTTCCGCCCGGACCTCGTGACGCTCGACGTGAAGATGCCCGGGCTTGACGGCCTCGAGGTGCTGCGGCGGATCCGGGAAAAGAGCGCCTCGGTCCCGGTCCTCCTGCTGACCGCCTTCGGGGAGTTCAAGCAGGATTTCACGACTTGGGCGTCGGATGCCTACATCGTGAAGTCCCACGACACGAAGGAACTCAAGAGCGCCGTGCGGAAGCTATTGGGGGGGAAATGACGGTCCTCTCGCTTCTCTACGAGGCGATCTTCGGGAAAAAGACGCCGGAATCCTTCCGGGAGGTGTCGCTCGCGGGGGCGCTGACCTCAGGGCTTTACGAAGTTTCGCAGGCGATGAGCACGACGACGGGCGATATGCAGAACAGCCTCAACCTGATCGCTTCCGCCGC
>JBFFGP010000168.1:0-1626 GCA_041557435.1 Candidatus Deferrimicrobiaceae bacterium
ACGCCTCGAGCCCGGCGAGGTCGGCGAGCCAGCCTTCGTAGGGGCGGCCGTACCAATCGCCCGAGAGCCAAAGGGCCGCCCCGTCCTCGAGCCACGGCGGCAGGTCGAGCGACGCCCGGCGGAGCAACGCCCGGGACGAAGTCGATCTTCTTGCTCCCCTGGACCACGGTGAACGCCTTCTCCCCCTGGCGCAGCCGCGTGCCGGGACGGGGGAGCTCGATCCGGTCGATCCTGCCGATGACCCCCTGGGCGAAGTCGTCGATGCCGATCTGCGCTTCCCCCTTCGGCGTGAGGTGGGCCCACGTGTGTCCCCCGTGGTAGAAAAGTCCCGCCGGCAGCCGGAACGCGGGCAGCGCAACCGGAACGGGGACGGCCCCGAACGCCGGAACGGCTTCGCCGGCCCTCTCTTTCGCCCGTTTCCTCCACATCCGGTAGGCCAGTTCGATGAGGAGGAAGGCGGCGACCGTTGCGAGTACGAGAATGAGTACCATGTCCGTTACCTCCTTATCCCAGGAACAGGGCGACGATCCTGCTCCACTGGGCCTCGTTCAGCCGGCTGCTGATGTCCGTAAGGGCCTCCCCGCCGTCCGTCGCGGTGATTCCCAGGTCGCTGCTGAACATCCGGTGCAGCCTTTCCGCCTCCCAGTCGAGCCATTGCCGCGCCACGCCCCCGTGGTACAGCCGCGGGATCCAGTCCCCGGCAAGGTGCATGGAGAACAGCCACCCCTCTTCGTAGGGGTCGCGGTTGATGAGCCCCGGGTCTTCCACCACTTTCCTGTTGATCTCTCTCACGATGCCGTCTCCCGGCGACACCATCCTGGCCGTCCTTTTTCCCGAGTGGAGCAAAAAGGAGACGCTGTTCTCCCGCAGGGCGGCGCCTTCCGCGGGGAGGGAGACGCGGTCGATTCGCCCGACGAGCCGCTGGGTAAAATCGTCGGCTCCCAGCCTTGCCTCGGTCTCGGCTTCATTCCCGGGGGCAATCCACACGTGGCGGGGATGGAAGTAGTAGTCGGGACGGAGCTGGAACCCCCGCAGGCTTTCCGCTGCGGTTGCGTGTCCCTCGATCTCCCGGAACGCCGAGCAGAGCCGGTAGTTCCCGGTGTGGCACAATCCTTTGGTCGAGGTCGACCGGTCGAGCGGGATCATCTTCTTGACGGGAAATGCCTTGCAGAACGTCACCGTCGTCATCTCCAGGAACGGGCATTTTTCATCTGCCATCAGCGCACCCCTTTTTCACGCGGCGATATCCATCATGCCGCCCTGAAACCCATGTATGCCCATGCGACGAGGAATACGAATGCGAGAACGATGTATCCCATTTTCTCCACCTCCTCTCTCTGTCCCCGTTCATCGCAACGAACGTGCCGGAATCGGTTCCGTGGGGGGGGAGACGGGTATCTGTCCGGAAAACATGAGGTTTCCATGGGCCGAGGAGGTAGCGGCAGGCCGGGGGAAAGGGGAGGAATGTGTAGAGAATATCTACAGTTTGATTGTTGTGAAATTTACCGTTTGTTTTTCAAACCCTTGCATTGTTGAATTATTCAACGGCAAGTTTACGAATTCAACACCGGTTCCTTCTTCAGTTCGTATTTCCGGATCTTGTTGTAGAGTGTGACGCGGTCGATC